>JBDTUV010000078.1:0-9009 GCA_040007575.1 Gemmatimonadales bacterium | reverse complement strand
GGCGGTGGTGTCCTCACCCGGCGGGACCTGGAGCGCATGCGGGACGCGGGTTGTGACGGTGCACTCGTTGCCAGCGCCATTCATACCGGCAGGTTGTCCGCATCCGACCTGGCCGAGCTCATGGCTCCTACTTCCTGGAACGATCAGTCGGAGACGAGCGCCTCGCGGTAGGTGGCTGACTGGCCGTAATTCTCCTCCACCTCCAGCTCGAGCAGGGTCAAGTGGCTATAGCCGCCCGCCGCGAGCTCCTGACGCACCTGCACCCCGAGATACTGTGCCAGCATCTCCGCCGTGCTGTTCGGGATCGGAATCAGCGCGCAATCACGCTTGGGGAAGACGTAGGCCGGCTCGCCGAAGTAATCCACCGCGAGTCTGTCGCCCTCCTCGCGGAAGGCGAGCTTGGGGTTGAGAGTGGGCAGCAGGACTTTGTGATCGATAGTGTCGACCAGGCGGCGGATAATCTGCTTCAGCACGCTGAAGTCCAGCACGAAGAGGCATTCGGAGTCGACCGTACCCTCGACGGCCACGCCGACCCGGTAGTTGTGCCCGTGGAGCGTCTCGCACTGGTGCCCGCGGAAGGTGATGAAGTGGGCCGACGCGAAGACCAGATAGTCCTTGCTGACCTGGACCCTGAAATTGCTCTGCACGGTGGTTCTCCTCAACGGTCCCATCCACCTTCAAGTATAACGACGAAAAGCGCGGCGCAGGTGAGATCGGCCGTAGTGCCGGGGTTCCGCCGATTCCGTGAATCTCGCAGCTCGGCGTCCAGTGCGGCCAGGGCGTTCCGCCCGGCGTCCGATCGCGTGCCGCCGGCAGCCCGCACCTCCCTTGCACGGCGAGATACCGACTCCGACTCCGCCTGCCCCAGCTTGCGGGCGATGTGGGTGTCGGCGGTTGAAGCCAGCAGCGTCAGATAAGCCTCGACCGCCGCCTCGGTCCACGCCAGGCCCTCCTGTCGGGCTGCACGAACGGCGGGGACACCAACCTCGAATGTGAGCTCGAAGTCGGTCACGTATTCCCGTGCGACCGCGTCTCGATCTGCCGCCAGCGCCATCGCTTCGCGCAGCGTGACCGTGGGGGCCTCCGACACATCCTCGGTCGCCGTCTCGCCCAGTCCTCCCGGACCAGCGCGCCGGATGGCGGCGTAGACCTGAGCCGCATCCGCCACTGTGGTTTCCGCCAGCACCCGCCCCAGCCGCTCGCGCAGGGTGCCTCCTGAGCGCAATGCAGCCCGGGCCAAGGGTGCCAGGAGGAGCACGATCCCCAGATTGGTGTTGGACTTGGTCCAGCGTCGCGTGGCTTCCACCGCCGTCCGGATCGTCGTGCCCAGAGGATGGTGCGATGCGCCCGACAGCGCCGGCCCGATTGCCACCGCGCTCGCCAGGAAGTCTTCGTACCGGGTGTCGTGAAAGTGACGCTCCGGGGAGACATTCCCAGGCTTTGGGGCGCTCACCTCGAGCAGACACGCAAGCTGCCCAGCAGCCGCCACGTCGGCCGGTGTGGTCACCCGGCTTGAAGCGCGAGAAAGTCGACCAGTCTGCCGGCGACGTCTATGCTGGTTGCCTCCTGTAGTCCCTTCCAGCCGGGGATGCCGTTCACCTCCAGCACATAGACCTTGCCTTTGCGGTCTGCCAGAAGGTCTACTCCGGCGTAGTCCGCGCCCACGGCAGCCGCAGCCCGCACTGCCAGGGCACGCAACTCTTCCGACAGCGCAACGCCGCGCGCGGTCCCTCCCCGAGCCAGATTGGTTCGCCACCCCGTCGACCGGCGCTCGATAGCTCCCAGCACTCGTCCACCCACGACAAAGGCTCGAATGTCTACACCTTCGTGGTCGATGGTCCGTTGCAGGTAGTACACTCCCCGGATCTGCTCGATGGTGCGAAAGACCCTGAACGCCATCTCTTCGTCGCTCACCCGGACCATGCCGAGCCCCATCGACCCGAACAGGGGTTTGACGATCACATCGCCGAGAGCCCGAAACGCGGCCATCGCTTCTTCCGCGCTGTCGCAGATGACGGTTTCCGGGGTGGGAACTCCGCACTGCTCCAGCAGGGCCGAGGTCCAGAACTTGTCCACCGTGCGTTCGATGGCCCGGGGTGAGTTCATCACCCGGACTCCGCGATCCTCCAGTCGGTGCAGGGCATCGACCCGGAAGATGATCTGCTCCAGCGAGCCCGACGGGATGATGCGGGCCAGCACCGCATCCACCCCATCGAGCTCGGTGCTCCGGCTGCGAAGGCCAGAAGCCGGCCCGATCGTGGCGACCAGCCCCTCGTAGGGAAGCACGACAGCCTGGTGCCCCCGCTCGGCCGCCGCCCGCACCAGCTCGTTCGTGTGCCAGCCGGTACGGGCGGCGAGGACGCCGAATCGCAAGCTATTTGGTCTCCGCTCCGATCAGAGCGTCGAGTCCGCCGCTGGCGAAGTTGCCCAGGTCGTCTCCCACTTTCTTGAACGCCGGCGTAGCTATCCCCTTCTTGGCGGCGTCCATGGAGGGGAAGTACAGCTCCGCCTGGCGGTACCGGGCGGGCTTGGAGCCGTCCAGGTTGGAGTTGAATCGGGTAAGCTCGGCCCGGGTGAAGCCAATCTCAGGCTGACTCGCCACGACCAATGGCACGTGGGTCTCAGCGTAGTACTTCTCGAACGCGGCGGTATCCTTGGGTGCCTTGTAGATCACGGTGACGAGGGCTCCGAGCTCGCCTGAGCCGGCTGCGTGATCGTTGGTAGTGGTTGCGACCATCCCAATCAGCCCGCCGGAAGCGAAATTCTTCAGGTCGTCGGCAACCTTCTTGAACCCCGGGGTCGCTACTCCTTTCTGCAGGTCGTCCATCGAATCGAAGTAAAGCTCAGCCTGACGGTAGAACGTCGGCTTCTTGCCATCGAGCGTGGACTCGAACTTGGTCAGATCAGCGCGCTTGAACCCGATCTCCTGCTGGCTGGCCACCACCAGGGGAACGTGAGTGGCTGCGTAGTACTTCTCGAATGCCGCCGGGTCCTTGGGCGGATTGTAGAGCACTGTGACAATGGCCGCCGGACCGGCAGGCGCCGCGGCGGTTGCCGTGTCCGCTGTGGGTGTGTCCGCGGCCTTGTCGCCGCCCTTGTTGCAGGCGAGGGCAAAGATGGAGGCGGGGACCAACAGCCAGCTCGAGCGACGCATGGGGAGCTCCTGGGGGTTAGGTGTAGAGCGAGGCTTCGAGCACCTCGGGATTCAACCGTCCGGCATGAAACGTCCGGCCGCTTTCGGTGCTGGTGAGCCACAGCTCGGCGGGACTGAACAACAGCGGATCGATCTTGTAGAAATCTCCCCCGTAGCGCTGGAAGATGTCGTAGAACGGTGTGCCATAATCGCGTGAGGCGGAGGCGGGCACTTGCTCGGCCAGCTTCTCCAGCTCGGCATCTGACGCCTTGATCGTGTACCGGGCCTGGCCGCCGTAGAGAATACAGTCGTTGGTGCGTCCGATGGCCCTGAGATCGTTTTTGGCTACCGGAGGCAGCGGAGCAGTTCCCATGGCGCTCACGACGCGCCTCACGTCGAACCCAAGGGTCTCCATTTTGTGGAGCCCGGTCTCGATGATCCGCGCCGAGATCTGGACGCCACCGGCAATGCTTGCGGTTGGCGCGACCACAAAAGTGAGCTGGAGGGCCTGGAGGCGCGCTTTTTCCGCCACCCACGCTGCTACCTCATCGTTCGGAAGCGCGCGGGTCTCCAGAACCAGCACCCCTTCCTCTGCCTGCTCCTCGTACCCCAGCTTCTCGAATAGCTCGCGCTCCACCCTCGCATGCGCCCGTAGCGGGCCCGACCCCATCGCGAAGTACTTGCCCACTGAGATCGCCCACCCGGCGTACTGGGAGGCCATGCACGCCACCGCGGGATGGTCGGTCCACACGGTCAAGCCGGTGTGAGACTGACTGCCGATCTGGAGCGGAGCGCAGCTGACGTTGCCGAGCCCACCCATGCAGATCTCCGCCATCGCCAGGCCCGCCTCGATGCCTCCATCGGTCTCCACTCCGGCGTCGATCACGCGGGCGCCGCTCGGCAGTCGGAAGCTCCTGACCCGGAGCAGGTCCGCCTGATCCGCCATGTTGTCGGCAATTTCGCTGGCGGCCTCGTTCATCCGAAGTGAGGTCACTTGGCTGTCCATGCGAGAATCTCTCCCTTGCCCAACTCAGCCATGTCGCCGCTGTACCGGTGATAAAAGCCGTTGAGATGTCGTGGCCGAACCGGTAGCCGATAAGTGTCGCGCAGCCGCGTGAGCAGCAGGCGCAGGTGAACCGGCTGGAAGGTGCACGCGTACGAGTAGGTTGGAGGTGGTGTGATCCGGCCTAGAGCCACGACCGAGCCCCGCTTGGACCACAGCCCCACATCAGTCCCGACCGGGCCGAACAGGACTACGGTTCCGGCGATCATGCCGAGTCCTGTCCGGTCGCTGGCGGCGCCCAGGATGACGAGGAGCCCTCGCCGCATGGCTGCGCCTGCTTCTGGCCCGGCGGACCCGCGCACGATCAACTCACCTCCGGTCATTCCGCGCTTGAAGCCCAGTGGTGCGGCACCGGCGCGGGGGCCGGCGTCTCCACCGATGTCCAGCCTTCCGCCTGCCTGGGCCAGGCCGGCTTCACGCCCCACGTTCCCGTCCACGGTCACTTCGCCCTCGATGAGCCCGGCGCCCAGGCGGTCGGCATGATCGAGCTCGCCCACCAAGCGGATTCTTCCCTCCGGCTGGCCGTCCAGCTCGAACAGATCGCCCAGGCGTGCGTCACCATCCCGCTCCAGGCTGAGCGGACGATCGGACAGCTCTCTCGCTGAGAGTGTGGCCCACGAGCCGGCCAGCACCTGGGAGAAATCCGCCCTTTGCCGTAGCGGCTCCTTCAGTTTGGCAACAATCCCGCTGCTCATTCCGCGGCTCCGCCCATGATCTTGCGAAGGTAGAAGTGGTGTGGACCGAGTTTGCCGCCGTAGTTTCCGGCGCTGATGGCCACTACGCCACCCCGGCAGGCCGCATCGATCCCGGTTTTCATGGCCGAGGCGATCGAATTCGCATCGACCCCGTTGACCACGATCTCGAGCACCGAGTTCACGCCTTCAGGCAACGCAGTTACCGTGACCGCGCGAAGGGTTGGGCAGAAAGCATCGTTGGTGGATGCGATCATGGACTTGATCCGGCGCGAGCCGACCTTGCTGCCGCTCCGGACTACGCCGCCCGGAAAGGGGAGGATGACCCCGGGGAGCACTGCCATCGAGTCGGCCGCTGCCTCGGCCGCCTCGAGCGCGGCATCCGCGTTACGGGCCAGAATCAGGAAGTTGCCCCCTCCCACTCCCTTGAGCATCCCGAACTTCTCCTGGACGAGAAACTCCCCTTCCATGACCGGAATCCGCCAGAAACGCTGACCGGCGATGACCTTGCTCATCTGGAAGCCGTCGCCGAAAAAGCGCAGTGCGGATCCCACGCCTACCCGGTCCGGCGCATCGGGCAGCCCATCATAGCAGGCCGTGGTAGGGCAGGTGAGCACGGTCTGCCCGACACGCTCGATCAGCCGCTTGGCGAGGTCATCCTTGCCCATCGTCATTATCAGAATGCTGACGCCGGGCCGTCCGTCGGGAGTCTCCTTGGCGGGGAGCTCCCGCTCGATGCCCGCTTCGACCTTGCACCCGATCACCGAGGTGGCGAAGCCGGTCAGCTTGAGCGCGGCGGCGCGCACCCAGCGGTAGCTGCGCGCGGTGATGACGATACGCGCCACCCGCATGGTGAAGGCTTCGGCGAAGGTGTCCTCGATGAAGACGCCGCGGATCTTCATTCTGCTACGATGTCACCCCGAGTGAAGCGAGGGGGCCATAAGGTAGCTTCGGCTCCTTCGCTTCGCTCAGGATGACAATCGCTCTCCCGGTCAGTATGAAGTCGGCATTGGATCATCAGGTATCTCTTGCACCGAGTAGTTCTCAAACGACACCGTCGAGTATGCGTCGAAGTGGCGCTTCAGGTCGGGTAGCAGCGCGTCGTCATAGCCCGGCCGGACATGCAGTCGCCGGCCGGCGGGAGCGCGACGTAGCTGACCCTCTTCCACCACGAGGGTTCCGCCTTTAATCACGTAGCGTGGGGTGGCAAACATCCGGGCGATGTCTGCGTCCCTGGCGTACACGGTGATGTCGGCATCAGCCCCGGCTCCCAGGTGCCCTTTCTGACGAAGGCCGAGCAGCCGAGCCGGGCCGGCCCGGGTAATGATCGCGATCTCATTCAGCGTGTACTCGCGAGTCAGCCCGTCTGCCAGGGCTGAGCCGGCGAGCAGCTTGGGGTTGACCTGCTTCAATTTTTCCTCGCGCACAGTCTTATCCATCAACAGCTGGATGAGGGCCGGGTACGAGAGGAATGAGCCGCCGTTCGGGTGATCGGTCGAGAGCACCACCCGCCAGGGGTCGCGACTGAGCAGAAAGAGCTCGAGCCCGATTGCCCATTGCAGCGAGGAGACCGCCGCCTTGTCCTTGTAAAGGAACGGCACGATGCCACAACCGGTCTCGAGCTCGATATCGATGTTCACCCATTTCCGGCCGCTGCTCTTGTGAAGCAGGTATTCCACCGGCCCATCCGCCGTGATCGTCGTGGCCGGTCCGAACATGACCTGGCCCACGTCGATGCTCACCTCGGCATGCGCGTTCACGTACTCGATGATCGGCACTGCCCCCGAGCTCCACCCGGGCCCACCGTAGGAGTGGAACTGCACATGGGTAAAGTGTGCCCGGCGGCCGGCCAGCGCCTGCATGCTGGCGAGCGTGACCGCCACGTTACCCGGCAGGCCAAGATTGTTGCAGTGGATATGGACCGGGTGCGGCAGATGCAGCTGGTTGGCCGCGTCGGTGAGCGTCTCCAGGATGGCGCGCGGCGTGACGCCGTGCGCCGCGAGGGCTTCATCCAGACCGTTGAGGTTTCTCTGACCCGACTTCCATGCCTCGACCCCACCGGGATTCACGAGCTTGATGGCGTAGGCTCCGGTTGAGCCAAGGAGCCAGGCCGCATAATCGCGCGCTCTCTCTCGCTCGCCGGCGGCAACCTGCCGCAACAGATACTCGTCGTTCCCCATCAGAGCGAAGAAGCCGCCGTCCACACAGGGCGTGTCTTCCAGCTCGGCGTGGCTGTGTCGGGCCATGACCGGTGCCACGGCCGCATCGAAGACTGTGGTGTATCCGAGACCGGCGTAGCGGTAACCAGTAGTGAAGGTGGTGGGCACAGTGCCTCCGGTGCCCGACCGTGGTAAGCCTGCTCCGTCGAGTAGCGCTGGGGCGGGGGCAGGCTCAGCCGAGTGCTCTTCCGGCAGCAGGCGGCGCGCATGGTTGCAGCTGGAGCTGGCCAGGTGAGAATGGATGTCCACGCCCCCGGCCATCACGATCATTCCCCGTGCGTCGAGAGTGGGCGCACCGTCAGGCAGGCTGCCCACGATACGACCATCCTCGATGCAGATGTCACGCACTTCCCCGTCGATCCCATTGGCCGGGTCGTGTACTGTGCCGCCGACGATGCGAAGCCGAACCGTCACGCCTTGCTTCCGCCGAGTCTGGCCCGAACCGCTTGGGTGAGGGCCTGCAGGGTCTGTGCGGCCGACCGCTGACCGGTGAGCGGGGGCCGTAAAGACAGTGGGATCTCGTCCATCCGATATGCGGTCCCCGCTTCATGGATCCCCGCCACTCCGGTATCGATCGCTACCCGCGTGGTAAAGGGGGCATGGCTTGCCCTTGGACCGATCGTGACGGTGTCGATGCTGCCCAGGGCCGCCGCTGCATCTCCGTCCAGATTCGGCGAGCCCACCACCAGCGCGGCGGTGAAACGGCCTCTGGCCAGCTGGTCGAGCCCCCGATCTCCAGGTGCGTACCGGGGGTAGCCTCGCGAATGATCTACGGCGAACGGATAGCCGGTCTGCCAGGTCAGCACCGATTCCGCACCGAGCCGGTTTCCCCCAGCCCGAAGGCTGCTGAGCGCGGCTCGAGTCGGGCCGTTCAGTGTCTGGACCAGGGCGATCAGCGCCTCTACTCTGAGCGGATTCCGGGGCTCGGCGGTCGGCTCCGCGTCATGTACTAGAACCGCGTAACGCGCGCCAGTCAGCCGTCCTACGAGGCCAACTGCTGCGGCGAGACTGGGAGACACGTCACGGGCTGGATGATCCAGCGCCGCGGCTCGCATGAGCGAGAGGGCGGCGATCTCGTCCGAGGGCTCCAGAGTGATGGTCAGGTCGGCTCCCGCCGGCCCCTTGTCGGCCCCAATGTTCACGGCGATCACAAATCTGCCGGCCCGGCCATTGGGTATCTGAGTGCCCGCCGGCTCGAGCGCGTATCGCGACAGGAATCGGGGATAGCGTTGACTCGGATCGACGCCCCAGAACAGCACGACATCGCCCCGGTTTCGAATCTCACCCAGGGTAGCCGTCGCGCGGCCGCGGCGCTGGGCGGCAAGGAGCCCACCTGCCGCCGCATCCGAGGTAGCGCTGTCCACTGTCGCGCCGAGGAGATCTGCCACAGTTACGGCGGCACGCTGTGCCTGAGAGGTGACATCGGGCGCGAGGTAGACCAGCAGTCGCCCACGGGACTTCGCCAAAATGGTTGCGGCTTCGGTCAGAGCATCGTCGAAGGTTGCGGCCTTCCCGGCGCGGAGGACCTCCGATGGGACCGAGCCGTCACCAAACCACGCCCGGCCTACCGGGCAGGCCGGAACCGCTTCGACGATCCGCCCTTTCTGCACGGTCACAGTGAGGTCGTCACATCCGCAGCCACAGCCGAGGCAGGTCACGTGCTCCACTTGGTTCGTGGGCCTCACGCGGCCCCTCGCTTCACCGACCCGGCCGCACGGTAAACCCAGGCCGCGCGTCGTAGCAGCAACCGGTGGCACCTGTGTACCTCACGTGCCTTGGCGAACACCGTGCAGATCGGATGGCCGCGGCGGATTCGTTCGCCTGGGTGAGGTATATCAGCAAACGAGCCATGATCGACCCAGCGGCGGGGAACGGTGACCGTAGCGACAGCTCGTCCCTAAG
>JBDTUV010000077.1:0-9113 GCA_040007575.1 Gemmatimonadales bacterium | reverse complement strand
TACCGGGTCGACCGCCTTGAGATCCTCAAGCAGCGGCTCTGCCGCGTAGCCCATCCCTACCACGAGCATCCGCTCATAGTTCCAGGTTCCCTGGACCGCGAAGAGCCGGAGCAAAGCCCGCAGCCGTCCGGTCATGCCAGCACGGCGAGCAGAGCTCCCACACCCGCGCCGGCGAGGAGCCACTTGAGCCTGACGCTGCGGCCCGAACTGCGAAACGCGCCGTTGACCGTCGCCGCGAGTGCGGAGCCGATCGCGACCAACGTGAGAGCCACGGCGGTCTGGCGGTCGAGATGCACCATGTCCTTGATGGTAGAAGCGGCCAGGATACCCAGAAGCGTCAGGATGAATCCCCTCGCCGCATCCCGCAGCAGCGCGCCGTACTGCAGCTTGCGAATGGCACTGCTCTCCCCGGCGGCCAGAGCTGCCGCGCGCCGCTGAATGGCTCGGGCATTCCAGCGGCGGACAACCTGAAGACTCCATCCGCCGACTACGGCCAACACCAGACCCAGCGCGACGCTGAGACCCAGGCTGAGCTCCCAGGGAGCGCCCGCACCGAGCGCCACCGCCGCGACCGTGGCTGGCCCGTAGTCAGGATACCGCACTGCTCCGACCGGGAGCACATCCAGCGCGAAGAGCTCGAAGAGAACTCCAATTCTGAGCCCCGCCTCCACGTCACCGACCAGCCACCCGGCTATGGTGCCGGCCACGAGGGGTCGCGAGATCATCGCCTGAGGTACGCTCACCAGATCGAGGCCGACGAGAGTTCCCCAGACCAGGAGCGAAAGAACCACCGGGAGCGAGAGCTCGATCATCCCAGAGCCCTCAACGCAACCGGACCCGTGGTGGGCAGATCCTGCGCCGTGATCACCGCGCCACCGGCCTCCAGTGCCCGCAGCGTACCCAGCTCCTGATCGGTCAGATAGATGAACGGCAGGCGCTCACGACGGCCGGCGCGGTGGTGAATGCCCCCCAGATTGATTCGTTGCACCACGTCAGGACTGGACGCCCGCAGAGCGGCCATGGTCTCCAGATCGCCGGTCAGCACCAAACCCCGTTTCCCATTGGACTGCCATTCGGACATCTGCCCCGCAGCGTCGGCCATCGTGACGAACTTCACCTCGATTTCGGGCGTCACTGCCATCCGGTAGAGCTCCTGCTCCCACTCGCTGGCAGCAACCTGATCGTCCACCAGGATGATGAGATCAATTCCCATGGCACGCCCCCAGCCAATCACCACCTGCCCGTGGATCAGACGGTCATCGATGCGGCAAAGCACGATGGACATCAGGGAATCCTGATCGACTTCTCCCCGGCGGCGACCGCCCGGCTGGCGGCCTCCGCGGGTGAGAGCGAGCGGTGAAAGACGAAATCCACCAGCATCGCCAGATTGACCCCAGTGACGACCTTGACCAACTGCTCGCTCCGAAGCCGGTTGAGGACGGCGAAGAGGCAGGATCCGCTCGCCAGGTCCACGAACACCACCGCTGGGTGGCCGTCCACGGCAGCGAGAATCCGCTCCTCCAGGGTACCACGGTCACATCCGGTATTCGACACGGGTAACAGAGCATCCTTCAAACCGCTGATCTGCTCCGCCGCCTGTACCAAGGCACCCGCCAGGGGGCCATGGCACACGACCACGCCTCGCAACTCCTCACTCATAGTCTTCCTGGAGGTACTCCTTGACCCCGCGCTGCTCTTTCATCCGTTTGATGAGGCGCGCGTTGAAGGCTGCTGCCACGTCGACGCCTGAATAGCGGAGGAGATGCATCATGGCGACCACCTCCGACATGACCGTGATGTTCTTGCCGGGGTTGAGAGGCACCACGACGCGCGGGACCGCCACTTCAAGAATGGTGGTCTCCTCCCGGGAGAGGCCGCTCCTGTCGCTGTCCTTGGCAGTCTCCCAGTCCTCGAGCTGAACCACCACCTCGATCCGTTTCTGCTGCCTGACCGCGCGCACGCCGAACAGGGCCGGAATATCGATCAGTCCGATCCCGCGAATCTCCATATGATGCGCCGCAAGCTCATGCCCACGACCGATGAGCACGTCATGACCGCGGCGGGTGACCTGGACAACGTCATCGGCCACCAGCCGGTGCCCGCGCTCGACCAGGTCCAGTACGCACTCGCTCTTACCGATTCCGGAGCGGCCCACGAACAGGAGACCCACGCCATAGACGTCCGCCAGTGAGCCGTGCAAGGTGGTCCGGGGAGCGAAAGCCTCCTCGACGATGGGTTTTATGCGGCGGTAAAACTCAGCCGTTTTGAGGCGGCTCCGCAACAGCGGAACTCCCTTCCCGCGGGCGAATTCGATCAGCTCCGCGGGCACCTCCTGGCCTTTAGTGACGAAGATGCAAGGCAGATCGTAGCTGAAAAACGTGGTAAGCGACTGCTTCCGTTGCTCCGGCGGCAGGGAGTTGAGATAGGTGATCTCGGTCTCACCCAGCACGTGCAGCCGGTTGGCGGCGAAGCGGCCGGTATAGCCTGCCAACGCCAGGCCCGGACTGGCCACCTCCGCGTCGGGGATCTGCCGGTCGAGCCCCAGGTCACCGGTGAGCGCCTCGAGTTGTAGCGGATCCCCGCGTCGGGTCAGGAAGTCGCCGAGCCGCAGCATCAGAGTGGGTTGTTGGGCTGGGGAGGCCGAGCCCGCCGGCGGTCGGATACTCGCTCGACCTGCCGTCGCAGTTTCTCCTCGGCGCGGTCGAGGGCAGTGCGGTGGTCGGCGCCCGCACCTGTGGCCACCAGAATCTCCCCGCGAGCCACATGCAGCCGGAGCTCAACCGTCTGTTGGCTTCCGTCCGCATCGAACACGACCGTCATTTCCATGGGACGGGAGGCCAAGCTCCCCAACCGCTCCATAACCGTGATCGCGCGTTCTCTCAGGGGCTCGGACACTTCGCAGTGACGGCCGGTGATGGTCGTATCCATGGGCACTCCTCCAAGCTCAGCCGGCGGCCGAGCCCTTGATGATGTCATTCAGATGGTCCTCGGTGTGCAGCGCGGTGCGCTCCCAGGTCAGCCCTTCGGCAAAGCGCCGCGCCCGATCTCCCAAGCGGGTCACGAGAGATGGCGAGTCGGCCAACTCCACCATGCGCGCAGCCAGAGCATCGATGTCGCCGTGCGGGACCAGGAAGCCGGTCTCGCCGTGACACACCGAGTCGCGAAGTCCCGGGCTGTCCGACGCGAGCGACGGCGTTGCGCAGGCCGCCGCTTCAATGACCGTTATTCCCCACCCCTCCTTCGGGGACGAGAAAATGTTGGCCCACGCACTGCGCATCAGGTCGATCTTGCGTTCCTCGCTCACAAATCCGTGAAAGATGACCGACCGGTCGAGCTGGAGGCTGGCAGCCAATTGCTCCAGCTCCGCCCGGTGATCGCCAGTCCCAGCGATCTCCAGGCGAAGATCGGGACGGTGACGCCGAGCAATGGCCAGCGCCCGAATGGCGAGGTCTATTCCTTTATAACGCTTCAACCGCCCAACATACAAGAAGCTGGGCGCGGCCGAGCGGCGTCCCGGTGGGCCGGGCCTGAATTGCCTGCTATCCACGCCGGGATGGACTACTCGAATCCGCTCCAAGGGAACGCCGCGGGCGACCAGATCGTCCCGGGTACTCTCGCTGATGGCATGGAATCCCGCACGGCGGTAGGCCCACGGGAGTGGACGCTCGGCCGCCCACACGATCGAGGCGACCGGCCACGAGGCCTCGGCGAACGCTGTGCGGCCAAACAGGTGCGGAACCATGGCACAGAACGGCACCCGGCCGCCGGCGGCGAGAAAGAGGGGCAGCTTGTTGATGTCCTCGACCAGGATGTCCGGACGCTCCGCGGCCATGGCTCGTCGCACTGCCCGGCGGGCCTGCAAGGCGAAGCTATCGCGACCCCCCACTCGCTCGATTTCGATTCCCTCGATCTTTGCCGTCCCGGGCGCGCCGGCCCACCCCGAACAGATCAGTCGCACACGATGACCGGCCGCCGCCAACCGGCCGAAAATCTCGAACAGATGAATCTCCGCTCCGCCTGCATGCGGATTGGCGCGGTCCTGCCAGTTGACCAGGAGGATGTTCACGATGACGAGAGTAAGCTCAGGGAAGCCCTACAGCCGCCCGAGTGAGTGAGCGACACCATCCAGAATACCGTTCACGAAGCCCGGCGCGCGGGCTCCCCCAAACCAGTGAGCCAACCGCACCGCCTCGTCGATCGCTACTTTGGGGGGTACGTCTCCCCGGCGAAGCTCGTGAATACCGAGCCGCAGGATGTTCCGCTCGACCACCGCTATCCGGCTCATTCGCCAGTTCTCCGCGGCCTGGACAATCTCGGCATCCAGACTCTCGACCTCACCGACCACACCCGCGGCCAGCTCCTCGGCGCGGTCCAGGATGCGCGGCTCCGGTCCCGTGAGGCGTGCGACACTGCTCACTACCACAGGAATAGGCCGGCTCCCACCCTGAAGCTCCCAGGCGTACAGGATCTGGAGCGCTCGCGCCCTGCTCCTGGTCTCAACCCTGAGCATGATGTGCCCGCAGCTGAGCCAGCGCGTCCGCGGCCCGGAGCGCCGCCGCGGCTGCTTCGTGACCCTTGTTGCCGGCGCTCCCGCCGGCCCGGTCCACCGCCTGCTGGAGCGTGTCCACCGTCAGCACCCCAAAACCAACCGGCAGCGCATGGCGGACCGCCACGGCACTCAAGCCCCGGGTGGCCTCGCCTGCGACGTAGTCGAAATGAGGGGTTTCTCCCCGGACAACCGCTCCTAGCGCGACCAGACAGCAATACCGTCCGGTCTCCGCCGCTGCCGCCGCCGCCACCGGAAGCTCGAACGCACCGGGCAGCCAAACGACGTCGACGTCCTCGCGCGAGAGCCCCGCTTCCTGGCAGCAGGCGAGGGCCCCCTCCAGAAGCTTGGTGGTAATCAACTCGTTATAGCGGCTTACCAGGATCGCCACTCGCCCGGAGGCGCGAAGGCGGCCGGAGAAGTCGGGCACGGGATCAGTGGGTGAAGAGGTGGCCGAGCTTGTCGCGCTTGACCTGGAGGTAGGTACGGTTCTCCTGATTGGGGTCGGCGAGAAGGGGAACGCGCTCCACGATCTCCAGGCCATAGCCGTCCAGGCCGACCAGCTTCCGTGGATTGTTGGTCATGATGCGGATAGACGAGAGTCCCAGGTCCCTGAGAATCTGCGCGCCGATGCCGTAGTTTCGGAGATCAGGAGCAAAGCCGAGGCGCTCATTGGCCTGCACCGTATCGGCACCGCTGTCCTGGAGAGCGTAGGCTCGAAGCTTGTTGAGAAGTCCGATGCCCCGCCCCTCCTGATCGAGGTAAACGACGGCTCCCTTCCCCTCGCTGGCGATGAGCTCCATGGCTCGCTGCAGCTGAAAGCCGCAGTCACAACGCTGGGAGCCGAAGACGTCGCCCGTCAGGCACTTCGAGTGCATGCGGACCAGAATGTTCGGCTGCCCGCTGATGTCCCCGTAGACCAGCGCCACGTGCTCCGCCGAATCCACGTCGTTGCGATAGCCGATGATCGTGAACTCGCCGAAGCTGGTCGGGATACGGGCCTCGGCCACCCGGTGAACCAGTTGCTCGGTCCGCAGCCGGTACGCTACCAGCTGAGACACAGTGACGAACGTCAGGCCGTGCTGCCGCGCGATCTCTTGGAGCTGAGGCCGGCGCGCCATAGAGCCGTCGGCGTTGAGGATCTCGCAAATGACCCCAGCCGGGTTGAGTCCGGCCAGTCGCGCGAGATCGACGCTCGCCTCGGTCTGCCCCACCCGCTGAAGGACGCCGCCGGGCCGGGCGCGAAGCGGAAAGACGTGCCCTGGGCGACGAAGATCGGCAGGAACGGTCGCGGGGTTGATGGCCACGTGGATCGTGGTGGCGCGATCGGTGGCTGAGATGCCCGTGGTCACGCCAAACCGGCGCTGGGCATCGATGCTGACGGTGAAGGCGGTGGACAGGTCCTCGGTGTTGCGTTCGGTCATCTGCGGCAGACCGAGCTGGTCGCAGCGCTCACCGGTGAGTGCCAGGCAGATCAAGCCGCGCCCGTGCAGCGTCATGAAGTTGATCATCTCGGGCGTAGCAAGCTCCGCCGCACAAACGAGATCGCCCTCGTTCTCGCGATCCTCGTCGTCGGCCACGATCACGATCTTGCCGTTACGCAGATCGTCGATTGCCTGCTCGATGGTCCCGAAAGTGGTCATGTTTCTCCAAAAACGTGAGCGGGAAACTGCAACAGCGTGAGCGGTGAGCGGGAAAGCACAGCATGGAGCCACCTTCGACCCCGCTTACCGCTTACCGCTTACGTTCTTCCAGAAGAGCCGCCACATACTTCCCGATGGTGTCGGCCTCGAGGTGCACCTCGTCACCGGCCACGCGCTCGCCGAGCGTCGTATGCTGTAAAGTAAACGGGATCAGCGAGATCTGGATTACATCCAGGGACGGTTTTGCGTTGACCGTCAGGCTCACACCATCAACCGTAATGGACCCCAGCACCACAGTAACCCGGGCAACCTGGTCGGGAACCCGGAGGTCCAGCAGCCTGGCCTCTCCCCGCTGGGTCAGCCGTTCGACCTTTCCCACCCCATCCACATGCGCCTGAACGAGGTGCCCCCCCAGCCGGTCGCCAGCCTGTAGAGCCCGTTCCAGGTTGACCCGCTGGCCACTGGCGTACCTCCCGAAGCGGGTCCGGTCGAGGGTCGTGCGGATGACGTGCACGCTGAAGGCATCGGGAGCCGCAACTTCGACCGTGAGGCAGGCCCCATCGACCGCCACGCTCTCACCGGGCTCCAGGTCGCGGTAGGGTGACTCGATGGTGAGTTCCAGGCCGCCCGGGCCGATCACCGCCTTCCGCACTGTGCCGATCCCGGTCACGATTCCGGTGAACATCAGCCGCGATCCAGGACGAGGAGGGTGTCGTCCCCCAGAGACCTGCGCTCCACCACCCGCCAACGCTCGGCCTGGTCCAGAGCTCGAGTCGGTAGCCCGGCCAAGGCCGGGACCCCGCCCTCACCCAGCCAGAGGGGCGACTGAATCCAGTAATAGCGGTCCACGAGCCCGGCCGCGAGGAGCGCCCCGGCAAGCTGACCGCCCCCCTCCACCAGTAAAGAGGCCACCCCCTGCTCTCTCAGCAAGCCGAGCGCTTCGGGCAGGCTGCCGGCCTGCACCACAGCAACTCCTGCGGCTTCCAGGCCCTTCACCCGGGTCCGATCGGCGTCGGGGGATACCACAACCACGGTGGGTGTCTCGGCGGCGGTGCGGACCAGGGTGAGATGGGGCCCCAGATCCGCCACGCGATCGAAGACTACACGGCGCGGGGCCGTCCGCGGGCGAACCGATCCACGAACGGTGAGCGCGGGATCGTCGAGCCGTGCCGTGCGACCGCCTACGGCAATGGCGTCGAAGCCGGCGCGAAGCCACTGCACGTAGTCGCGTGCGGGTTCACCCGAGATCCATCGGGATTGGCCGAAGCCGTCGGCGATTCGGCCATCCAGCGTGGTCGCCAGCTTGAGGGCGAGGAACGGCCGTGTTTGATCGCGAAGACCATGGAGGAAGCTTGCGTTCTGGGCCGCCGCGGCATCTCCCAGAGGTCCAATCTCGACTTCCACTCCCGCCTCTCGAAGTCGCTCGGAGCCACCGGCGGCGAGCGGATTCGGATCGCGTATGGCCGCGACGACACGGGTCACGCCGGAGTGGATGATTGCCTCCGTGCACGGCGGCTGCTTGCCTTGATGCGAGCAGGGCTCGAGGGTGACGACCAGCGTCGCCCCTCGAGCCCGCTCGCCGGCATCGGCCAACGCCACCGTTT
Organism: Gemmatimonadales bacterium; assembly: GCA_040007575.1. GTDB lineage: Bacteria > Gemmatimonadota > Gemmatimonadetes > Gemmatimonadales > GWC2-71-9 > CAVVWJ01. The sequence continues at coordinate 1,320 of JBDTUV010000077.1, read as the reverse complement.
CAGCGTGCCGATCACCGTATTCCGGATGCCATCCCTCACCTACCATCTCACCCTCTTTGAGGATCACGGCTCCGACCAGCGGATCCCCCTGGACTTTTCCCCAACCTCGCCAGGCGAGGTCGAGGGCGCGGGCCATTGCCTCCCGCTCGTCCACTCCAGCGTTAGAAGCCCACTCGCAGGCCGAGGCCGGCGAAGAACTTCCCCTTCGTGGTATCAAAGTCCTGGAAATCGGTGGACAGATTCTGATCCTTCCCGCCCTGGTAGCCGACCTCACCGGTCAGCCGCACCACCGACAGGCTCATCCCCGCATTCAGAAACCCGAGGACGCGGGAGCTGTTCAGCTTCACCGGAACGTCGGGCTGGGCAAGATTCGTGATTGGGTCGCGGAACCGAATGACGGCATCGCCAGTGTACTTGTCCCAACCCAGGCCTGCGGCCATGTCGAGGAACAGTAGGTTCTTGCTCGCCACAAGTCGGAGATTGGTGGCATGGAGGTCGACGCCGTAGCTAAACCGGTCTCCGCCGGGCACGTCGCCATACGTGATCTGGGGAATGTCCCGACGCATGACGCTGACCGACACTGCGGGAAGCGGTCCCTGCTCGCGAACGAGGCCGATCCGGGCACCGTATCCGAGCCCTAGCGCTATTCCACTGATCTGTCGGGCAGTCGAATCGACCGTGAGATTGCTGATCTGGTCGGTGGGAAGGAGCTGCGCGGACCCAAGCAGATCCAGGGCGAGCAGTCCATTTCCTACACCCTTGAAGATTCCGAGGGAACCCTCGACCAGAGGGGCCGGAGCCCACAGCTTGTCACCCGCCGGTACGGTCGCGCCGCTCCCGGTGTACGCTAGATCGGGCAGTACGACCTGTACCGCGTTGGCCCGCAGGGTGAGCGAGGCGTGGCCGAACCCGAGCGCGCCAGCCGACCCGATCGTCGGGTTCCCGCCGCTCACCAGCACGCCAATGAGAGGATGAAAGGCTCGGGTGCCGTCCACCGCCGCTGCGCACACCCGCTGAGCGTCGCCGCTGTATACGGCGCACTCGGGCGTCTGGGCTAATAGGGGCGAAGCAATTGCGACCAGCAAGAGGCCTGAAACGAGGGGTGCGGCGCGCATCGTATTCTCCGTTACGGACGGGCGAAACGCACGGTGCGGCTACCACGATGAATCTCGCCCATCACCCAAGTGGGGACCCCATCGGCCGCGGCGGCGCCCTGAGCGGCCGCTACGGCATCCGGGGACAGCACGGCGATGAGGCCCACTCCCAGGTTGAAAACGTCCCGCATTTCCCCGGTGGAGACCCGTCCTGCCTGCTGCAGCG
>JBDTUV010000076.1:0-9118 GCA_040007575.1 Gemmatimonadales bacterium | reverse complement strand
ACGCTGACTTCCAGCGGGTCTTCGATGACGTGAAGACTCATCTGACGCCCAAGGTTGTGCCGGTCGAGATCCCCATCGGCGACGGCCACGACTTTCACGGCATCATCAATCTCTTCTCCGGGCACTGCCACTACTATAAGAAGGGCACCAAGACTGGCGAGTACGAGGTGGTGCCGATCCCTCCCGAGTATGAGTCGCTCTTCCAGCAGTACAACGAACAGCTCACCGAGGCGGTGGCCTCGACCGACGAGAACCTCATCGAGCGCTATCTCGGCGGCGAGGAAATCCCCCGGCCGGACTTCATTCGGGCAGTCAAACGCGCAGTGGTGGACGGAGAGATCGTGCCGCTCTTCTGCGGTAGCGGGGACCTGACCTATGGCACCCGGACACTGCTCAAGAAGATGGTTGAGCTCTTACCGTCGCCAGCGGAAGTGAAGCCGGAAGTGGATGCGCCCCTGGTGGGCCGGGTCTTCAAGACTCTGTCCGAATCCCACGTGGGCGACGTGACCCTGTTCCGCCTCTACTCCGGCGAGATCCGGAACGGCGGCGAGGTCTTCAACGCCGAGCACGAGACGATCGAGAAGCTGAATCACCTGTCCGTTCAGCAGGGCAAGGAACGGGTCGAGATCGAGCGGCTGTCTACCGGTGACATCGGGTCCGTGGCCAAGCTCAGGGACACCCACACCGGCGACACCTTCTGCTGGCGGGAGCACCCCGTGCGCCTGCGGCCCATTCCATTCCCCGACTCGGTGGCCACATCGGCGGTGCTGGTCAAGCAGCGGGGTGAAGAGGACAAGCTCGCAGCCGGACTCCACAAGCTGCACGAGGAGGATCCAACCTTCCACTTCGAGTACAGCTCGGAGCTGGGGCAGACGCTCATTCACGGCATGGGCGAGCGGCACTTCGACACCATCCTGAACCGGCTGGAGCGGAAGTTCGGAGTCCACGCGGAGCTGGTGCGGCCCCGGGTGGCCTACCGCGAAACGATCAAGGGCAAGGCCGAAGGCCAGGGCAAGCACAAGAAGCAGTCGGGTGGGCGAGGGCAGTATGGCGACTGCTGGATCCGGATGGCGCCGCTGGCTCGTGGATCAGGCTACCAGTTCGTGGATGAAATCGTGGGGGGCGTCATCCCCAACAAGTACATCCCGGCGGTGGATCGCGGCATCCAGGAGGCAGCCGTTCGGGGCGTGATCGCCGGCTACCCGCTGGTTGACTTCAAGGTCGAGTGCTTCGACGGGTCATACCACGACGTGGACTCGAACGAGATGTCGTTCAAGATGGCGGGTATCATGGCCTTCAGAAACGTGACCCCGAAGGCCCGGCCGGTGTTGCTGGAGCCATTGATGGACGTGGATGCCTGGGCTCCGGACGACGTACTGGGAGACGTCATGGGCGACCTGAGCTCGCGGCGGGGACAGATTCTCGGCACCGAGCCGGACGGCCGCCTCACCCGGGTGCGGGCGATCGTCCCCGAGGCCGAGCTCTACAAGTACTCCACGACGCTCCACTCCATCACTCACGGTCGCGGCACCCACCGGGAGAAGTTCCACGGCTATGCCGAGGCGCCTCCCGAGGTGGCGAGTCGGGTGGCGGCCGAGAATCAGAAGGATCGGCAACTGCAAACAGCGTGAGCGGGAAACAAAGAACGTGAGCGGGAACTGCCCAAAAACGGTGAGCGGGGAACAAAAAGCGTGAGCGGGAACTACACGGGTGTGAGCGATAAGCGGGTGAAGGTGCGGGTGTTTGGGTTGGTACAGAGCCTCCCGCTTACGCTATTACTTCCCCGCTCACGCTTTTCTGGTTTGTGAATGCCAACAGTGACCTTTACTCCGAACATCCAGCGCCACGTCGTCTGCCCGCCTGCGGGCGTCGAAGGTGACACGGTTCGCCAGGTGCTGGACGCCGTCTTCCAGGGAAACCCACGCGCGCGGGCGTACGTGCTCGATGAGCAGGGGGCCGTCCGCTCGCACATGGTGGTCTTCGTGGGCGGTCGCCAGATCCTGGACCGGCAACACCTCAGCGATCCGGTGCCGCGGGATGGCGAGATTTACGTCGCCCAAGCGCTTTCCGGTGGGTAGCCGATAGCCAAATGAGTGAGCGATTCCTCGTCGCGACGCGGAAGGGACTGTTCACCGTGCAGCGCGGACTGAGGCGGCTCTCGCCCTGGTCGATCGTGGCCGAGGCCTTCCTCGGTGACAACGTCTCCATGGTGCTGCCCGACCCTCGCGACGGTTCCATATGGGCCGCGCTGGATCATGGGCACTTCGGCGCCAAGCTGCATGTCTCCCGGGATGGAGGCGCCACATGGGCCGAAGCCTCCGCGCCGGCATTTCCTCCGAAGCCCGAAGGCTATCAGGAGGTGGAGGCCGCGGGACAGCGCCCGATTCCCTGGACGGTGCTTCGCATCTGGTCCCTGGAAGCGGGAGGCGACGATGACCCGGATGGGCTGTGGTGCGGCACGCTCCCCGGCGGCCTCTTTCGCTCCAATGACCGGGGCGCTTCGTGGCACTTGGTGCGATCGCTGTGGGATCATCCGAAGCGGAAGGAGTGGTTCGGCGGGGGAGCGGAGTTTCCCGGCATTCACTCGATCTCGGTCGAACCGGGGAACAGCCGGCGGGTGACGATCGGTGTCTCCTGTGGCGGAGTGTGGGTCACGGAAGATCATGGCGGCACCTGGACCTGTCGGGCAGAAGGAATGCGGGCCGAGTACATGCCGCCGGAGCGCCAGTTCGATCCGTTTATCCAGGATCCTCATCGGGTGGTGCAGTGCCCGGGGGATCCGAAGTCGCTCTGGGCCGCTCACCATAATGGCGTCTTTCGAAGCACCGACGGTGCCCGGAGCTGGCAGGAGGTCACCGCCCAACCCTCGAGCTTCGGCTTTGCGGTGGCCGTTCATCCCAAGCAACCCGATACGGCCTGGCTGGTTCCGGCGGAAAGTGATCAGCGCCGAATCCCCTTCGAGGGCAGGGTGGTGGTGTCGCGGACTCGGGACGGCGGCAACAGCTTCACCGTGCTGAGCCGTGGGCTGCCGCAGCAGCATGCGTACGATATCACCTACCGTCACGGCCTCGACATCGACTCCACCGGCGATCATCTCGCGCTCGGCACCACGACTGGTAGCCTCTGGGTGTCGGTCGACCAGGGCGACACCTGGCAGACGGTGGCGGACCATCTGCCGCCGGTGTATGCCGTCAGATGGGTAAGCAGGTAAGCGGGTAAGCGGGGGGAAGAACACTGCCATATCAACTTCTCGCCGACGTCGTGGTCGGCGTCCATTTTCTCTTCGTGCTGTTCGTTGTGCTCGGTGGGCTGTTGGTGCTGCGGTGGCCAAAGCTGGCGTACCTGCACGTTCCGGCAGCAATCTGGGGAGCGGCGATCGAGCTCGCGGGCTGGATCTGCCCGTTGACCCCACTGGAGAACTCGCTGCGCACTCAAGCGGGTAGCGCTGGTTACTCGGGCGGCTTCATCGAGCATTACATCCTTCCGATCCTCTATCCCTCCGCACTCACTCGAGACGTCCAGCTCATACTCGGGTTCTTGGTTATCGTGTTCAATCTGATTATTTACGCTTACGTCTTTAGGAAAGCAGGCCAGCGGGTGAGCTAGTCGCTGCTATCTCGAACAAACGTCACGATGGGCGATCCCTCGCTCTGCTCGGGATGACGCGCGAGTGCTAACGTCCGGCCCGCTTACCCGCTTACCCGCTTACCCGCTTACCCGCTTACCCGCTTACCCGCTTACCCGCTGCCCCGCCTTCCCCTGTGGTTCCCGACCGACGCGTGGGTCCCTCAGTCGCTGCCCGCGCACCTCAAATTCACAGATTGCACTTGTGTGAATTCCATACAGTTAGCCCGCTCTCCCAAAACTCAAGATCCCAACCCATAGCCGCCTGAGATCGCGCAACAAGTGGCCGCACAATTTCTCGACACCTGGGCCATCAAAGGGCATGCGCCTTGCACCTCCAGCCCTCGAAACCACCAGTGTTCCGCGTACCGGAAAGCAGTGACTCAGTGCCGGCGGCTGAGCATTGCCATCCGGCGACTAGCTAACTGGTCGCGGTATAGTCGCACGTCGCTCACCTCTAGCTCCGGAGTAGCTTCAAAATGAAATGGACTCGCAGGTTCTTCAGCTTCGGCCTGGTTCTGGCGCTTCTTGCCGGGGTGAGCTGCACCGCGGCTGACACCAGCCCGATGGAGCCGGTGGCGCAGCCGGTCGAGCAGCCATCGCAATTGTTGGGTGACGTGCTTGGGGATGGCGGGCTGCTCGGGAGCGACGGTCTCATCGGTGATGTGGTCAATGGCGCTGTCGGCACGGTTCTCGGCGTAACCGACCTCCTCGTCTGTAAGCCTCAGCCCTACGACGTCACCCAGAAAACCATCGGCCCCGACGGCGGCACAATCGACGTAGGCAGTCACACCCTGGTGATTCCTCGCGGCGCGCTTCGGAAGAAGACTACGATCACGGCCGAGCAGATGTCCGGGCGTACCAACTCCTTGCGGTTCAGTCCGGAAGGGCTTCGCTTCGAGAAGCCGGCCGACCTGACCATGAGCTACAAGAACTGCGTAGTCGTGCTGCTGCCGAAGAAGATCGTATACACCGATGAAAATCTGAGCATCCTGGAAGTGCTGCGGTCGCTGGACCTCTTCAGCAGGAAGACGGTTACTGCGCCGATCGATCACTTCTCCCGGTACGCCGTCGCGTTCTGAGCACGTGACCCAAGACCAGAGCCTCAGCCCCCAAGCGCGGTGGAGCCAGGAGACTGGCCCCCATCGCGCCGGGGATTTTTTGCGGGACGCCCGCGGGCACGAGCGGGCCGGCTGTATTGCGGAGGCCATACAGTGTTATCAGGCCGCCATCGATGCCGCGGAGCGCGCCGGCGAGCAGGGAATCCTGGCCGAGTCGCTGCGCCGGATGGGGGTCGTTCACCATCACCGGGACGAGCCGGCTGTGGCCCGCGAGCTGTGTGAGCGCAGCTACCGGGCGGCCACCGATATAGGCGACGCCGTGCTGGCGGCCGAAGCGCTCAACGCCATGGCGGTTTTTGATTTCGAGAGCGGCGCCATGGAGGCAGCCCGGGAGAAGTTCCACCGGGCGCTGGAGCTGGGCGGAGCCAGCGCCGAGCTGCGGGGCCGCACCGAGCAGAACCTCGGCATTCTAGCCAACATTCAGGGCGGCCTGGCCGAGGCGCTTGCGCATTATCAGCGATCGCTCGTGGCCTTCGAGAACATCGGCGACGACCGGGGCTGTGCCATCGCCTACCACAACCTCGGTATGGTGAGCGCCGATCGCGAGCTGTGGGACGATGCCGACGGGTACTTCCGCCGCAGCTTCCAGATTGCCGAGGGGATCGGCGACCTTCATCTCCAGGGTCTCGGACTCCTCAACCACGCCGAAGTACACTTGGCCCGCCAGCGTTATGATCAGGCTCGCCAGAACGCTGAGACTGCGCTGGGGATCTTCGACCAGCTCGGCTCGCGGTTGGACAAAGCAGATGCCTACAAGGTCATCGGCCGCGTATACCGGGAGACCGGGCGCCACGCCTTGGCCGAGTCCCGGCTCCGCTCTGCCGTCGAGCTCTCGGTGAGCACCGGCTCCATCCTGAGCGAGGCCGAGGCATCACGCGAGCTGGCCCTGCTCTATCAGAGCATGGGACGGAACCAGGAGGCGCTCCGGCTCCTCAACGTGGCGCACCGCCTGTTCGGCCGCCTGGAGGCACGGGTGGACCTGGTGGACGTGTCTACCAAGGTCCGCCGGTTGGAGGAGACCTACTTCACCGTCGTCCGGGACTGGGGCCAGTCGATCGAATCGTCCGACAGCTACACGTTCGGGCACTGCGAGCGGGTGGCCAGCTACGCAGTGGCGCTCGCCCGGGAGCTGGGGTTGGACGAGGATCAGCAGACCACCGTCCGCATCGGGGCCTATCTGCACGACGTGGGCAAGGTGCGGGTGCCGCATGAGATCCTGAACAAGCCCAGCGCGCTCACCGCCGAGGAGTTCCGGGTCATCCAGATGCACCCCATCTGGGGACTCGAGCTGCTGGCCACGGTCGAGTTCCCCTGGGACATCAAGCCGATCATCCGGTGGCACCATGAGAAGTACGATGGATCGGGCTACCCCGACCGCCTGCGGGGCGACGAGATCCCGGTGAGTGCCCAGATCATCTGCATCGTGGATGTCTACGACGCGCTCACCACCACGCGCAGTTACCGGCCGTCGATGACTCACCCCGAGGCGATGATCAAGATCCAGGAATGCCGGCACTGGTGGCGTCCCGACGTGTACCAGGCCTTCATCCGCTCGTTAAGCCAGGCCTCCCAGGCCGCCTAGGCTTCTCTAGAGGTAGTCCCCCAACCAGATTCCACTTCCGCTCTGATCCGACCCCTGAACCACTGCCAATGAGGTAGGGATGGCCTGCTCGGTCTGGACTCGCTGTGGACTGGTGACCGGCCTCATGATCCTTCATGGCTGCGCGGATCGGCGGGCTGCGTGTTCCGATTGCGGCACAGTGGTGGTGGCCGCGACTGGCGAGCCCTCCAGCCTGCTACCTCCGCTGGTTGACCAGACCGTGGGTCGGGATATCGGCGACCAGATCTACGAACGGCTGGCGTATCTCAAGCCGGGCGGCTCTCCGATCGATCCCTCATCATACCGCGAAGGTTTGGCGCAGCGGTGGGAAAGGACCGATTCGCTCACCTGGCGCTTCCATCTGCGCCCGGGTGCCCGTTGGCAGGATGGCCGCCCGGTCACCGCTGAGGATGTGGTATTCTCGTTTGATGCTTTCAGCGACTCTGCCCTCGACTCGCCAGCCCGTTCAGACCTCGGCAAAGTCCGGGTCACGGCCGATGATTCCGCGACCGTCCGGATCAGCTTCTCGGAGCCATCGCCGGAGCAGCTCTACGACGCGACCTACCACGTGCGCGTCTTTCCTCGCCACATCTGGGACTCGATTCCGCGTCAGCAGTGGGCGGCCGACACGGTTCTAGCCCATCTGCAAGGCAGTGGTCCCTACCGCATCGAGGAGTGGCGGCGCGGTCAGTTCCTCGTTCTGGTAGCCGATTCGAGCAGGGGTGCTGACAAGGCTCCCGCGGTCCGGAGGGCCGTATGGCGGTTCGCTCCCGATCCGGAGGCTACGCTCAATTTGATCCTCAGCCACGAAGCCGATGTGATGGAGACTGTGGGAGCGCCGGACCGGGTCCAGCGAGTCGCGCGGGACACCAGCTTCCGGCTCGTGACCTATCCGGCGGCGGTGTACGGCTTCCTTGCCTTCCGAGTCGCCGATCACGCAGGCCGCCCACATCCTGTGCTGAGCAACCGGGAGCTGCGCCGCGCATTGACGCAGGCGGTGGATCGGCCCACCCTGGCCCGTGCTCTGTTCGGTGAGGGCACCAAGGTTCCACCGGGACCGATCTCCCAGCTCCTGTGGATCTGGGACGACAATACGCGGAGCGTAGGGTTCGATTCTGCGCGAGCTCGCGAGGAAGTCGCTCGGATCAGCAGGAAGCAGCCGGTCGGACGGATCGACATTCTCGTTCCCGCTACCAGCTCGACGCGCCGACAGCTCGCGTTAGCCATTCAAGAGGCGTGGCGGAAGGCGGGCGTAACCGCGACGGTGACGGCAGTCGACTTTCCCGTGTTCCAGGAGCGCTTGGCCAAGGGACGGTTCGACAGCTACATCGGCGCATACCTGGACGAGCCGAGCCCTCGCGGGCTTGCGGGCCAGTGGACCCGCGCAGGCTGGAGCGACTTGAACTATGGCCGCTACGCCAATCCAGCCTTTGACTCACTCCTGTCGGTCGCGGGCCGGCAGACTGACGTGCCGAAGGCCAAGCGGCTGTGGCGAGAGGCGCTCGACACGCTGAATGCCGATGCTCCCGCGATATTTCTCTATTCGCTGGCCAACGTCGCGGCGGTGCAGCGGCGGCTGGAGGATGTAGAGCTGGATCCGTACTCTTGGGCGAGTGGGCTGGCGGGCTGGAAGATCGATCGGGATCGGGCGCTGGCGAGGGATTCGGTGAGGTAGTCGGGAAGGGGCGGAAGGAAACCGTGTCACCCTGAGCCGAAGCGCAGCGAAGGCGAGGGACCGGAGCCATAGTTGTTTCTGATCCTCTGGTGTGCTCGGACTAGATCTCTGTGACACTGGGTCACTAGAACATGAACAGACGGTAAGCCAGTCGAGTTCTGGCCCCCTCGGGCCTTCGGCCCTCAGGGTGACACGGCATGCTTTCCCCTACGCGCTGCGGCGCCTCGGCCCCTTCGCCGCCCGCTTCCGTGGCTTCTTCATGTTGATGACCCCGGCTTCTTCCCGCGGCTGCCGGTAGACATACCGCTCACCCCGGAAGTTCCGGAGCACAACCTCCTCCTCATTCATGCTCTCCACGTACTCGGGCAGGATCGGGATCTTCCCGCCGCCGCCCGGGGCATCGATCACGAAGTACGGGATGGCGAGCCCGCTGGTCCAGCCCCGAAGGGCCCTCATGATCTCGATCCCGGTTTGCACCGAGGTGCGGAAGTGCTCGGCACCGGCCACCTGGTCGGCCATATAGATGTAGTAGGGCCGGACTCGGGCCATGAGTAGCCGGTGCATCAGCTCCATCATCACGGCCGGCGTGTCGTTTACTCCCCGCAACAGCACCGTCTGACAGCCGAGCGGGATGCCGGCGTCGGCCAGCATGCCGAGTGCGGCGACGGCCGCCGGGGTCAGCTCGTCCGGATGGTTGAAATGGGTGTTGATGAAGAGAGGGTGGAACCTCTTCAGCATGGCGCAGAGCTCCGGCGTGATCCGCTCGGGCAAATGGCAGGGGATCCGGCTGCCGATCCGGATGATCTGAATGTGTGGGATGGCCCGAAGGCGTGTCAGAATGACTTCAAGCCGCCGGTCGTTGAGCAGGAGCGGGTCACCGCCGGACATGATCACGTCCCGGATCTCGGTGTGCTCCTCCAGGTAGCGGAAGGCGCTCTCGAACTGGGACATGGGGATCTTCTCGGGGTCGCCGACCTTGCGCCGGCGGGTGCAGAACCGGCAGTAGGTGGCGCAGACCGGCGAGACCAGGAAGAGGGCCCGGTCCGGATAGCGATGGGTGATGTTGGGGACCGGGCTGTCGGCGTCCTCGTTGAGCGA
>JBDTUV010000075.1:0-9121 GCA_040007575.1 Gemmatimonadales bacterium | reverse complement strand
AACCCCCAGTCGGAGCAAGGCCAAATAGGCGGCGAGGTGTGACCCACACCGACATCCCGAGCCCTTTCAACTAGAGCGAAGGAAAGCCGCGGGTAGGCTGCTAGAGGTGGCCGGCGACGGCCATCCCAGACAGATGACCATCTGCCGGAAAGAATCCCGGCAAACAGAACTCGGCTTACGGCTCGACCAGCAGCGGCCCCCCGGATGATATCCCGGGGGGCTGTTGGTTTTGGGGGTGGCTGGCGGTTACCTTTTCCAGTCCCACTGGCCTCCTATTTCGGGGATACAGATGCTGCCACGTTCCGCCGGTTTCAGCGCGCTCGCTGCCGTCCTGGTTCTTCCTATATCAGACCTGGCGCCAACCACCACGAAGTATCGCATCGACCAGTCGCTGTCCCAGGACGTCGACGCAACCGCCGCCGGAGGAGCCAAGCAGAGCATTTCCTTCAATACCTCGAGCTTCATTACCGTGATCCTGGCTGATAGCGCCGGCGGCAAGGCGATGCGGGTGGTGGTAGACTCGGTGCGTGGCGATAGCGCCACGCCGATCCCGGCTGCCGTGCTCGACAGCGCCCGCGGGGCCGAATTCCACGGCTTCGTGGAGAAGTCGGGCAAGCCACTCGGGCTGGAGCCGACCACCGGTACTTCGGCGGCAGCGCAGATTCAGGGTCTGCTGAGCGATTTCTTTCCCTGGATCCGGGCGGGGCTGAAGGTCGGCGACACCTGGGCCGACACCACGGCCAAGGTCAATGGCGTGGGAGTCGATAGCGTGACCGTGCGCCGGATGAGCGCCTACAAGGCATCCGCAGACGAGATCCGTGGGACGCGGAAGGCGGTCCGGATTACCGAGGACTTCACTTCGTCGGTCGCGGGTACCCAACCGACCCCCAGCGGCCCGGCGCGAATCGAAGGAAGCGGCAGCGGCAAAGCCGCCTATTACGTGAGCGCCGACGGCCGCTATCTGGGAGGCGACTGGCAGCAGCAGTCTTCGCTCAAGATCTCGGGGTCGTTTGCACCGCAGCCGCTCCCGATTACGATCGTTCAGAAGATCAAGGTCACAACCCTCAAGTGAGCGATACCGTGAAACGGATACTGGCGGTGGTGGCGTCGCTGGCGCTGGCCGGTTGTGGTTCGGCTACGTCGCGAACCGAGCCCGGCGGCGGCCCCTCCCCGGCACCCGGTCCGGCTGTGCCGGGTGTCCCGGCCCCAACGGGAGTGATCTACCGGCCGATCCGAAATGCCACATACACCCTCCAGCGGCACGATAGCCTCACGCTTCAGCTACCCGGTGGCGCCAGCCAGCAGCAGTTGATCGACCGCACCGCCTACCTCAACCTGACCCTGGTGCCGGACACCACGGGGTACCAGGTGAGCATTGTGCTGGATTCACTTCAGGCTTCGGCGGGCGGAGTGCCTGCGGCCATGGATTCGCTGGTTCCCGCGTGGGGAACCCGGTGGACCGGCAGGCTCACACCCGAAGGCAAGCTCTCGGTGTTGACTGCCGATCGTTCCACCACTCTGGGAGATCAGGTCGGGGCCACGCTCCGCAGTCTCTTCCCTTCGCTACCACCAGGCGGAGTACGGACAGGCATGGAATGGACCGATACGACCGACGTTCCGATCAGGGCGGATGCCTTCGACGCAACCGAGCATGGGATCACGAGCTATCGCGCGGTGGACAGCGACGATCCGCGGGTCAAGAAGGCGATCAAGCTGGAGAGCAACGGGTCATACGAGCGAACGGGAAAGGGCGTGCAGTTCGAGCAGCAGCTGGTGATGTCCGGCACCGGAACACGGTCCGCGGCCCACTATCTAAACCAGGACGGCGCCCTGATTTTGGCCCGCGGCAGCGATGCGGGCGACATGACGATATCGATACCCGCGGTCGGTCAAACGGTGCCGGTGAAGCAAGCGGGGAGCTACACCATCACTGCGATTCGGCTACCGAAGCGGTAGCAGAGCTCGCCTCGCGCTCAGGCTGCCTGAGACGGTCGATGCGATCGATGGCGCCCACCTTGATCCGGCCGAGAGTGCCGCCCAGCCGGCGCCGGACCTGGGCCCCGCTCTCCGGGGCGAGCAAAGCGGCAACGCCGGCGCCGATCAGCAACCCCGCCACAGCAACGATGCGCTTCTCCCGCCGCGACTGATTTCTGCGTCGCTGAATCTCGCGGCGGAGTTGTGCCACCGTCCCGGCCGCATCACCCTGAAGACTCCGCAGGCCCTGTCCCACGCGTTTCCGAGTCTTGGCTCCTTCATCCGGGGCCAGGAGAACGGCCGCACCCGCGCCCAGAGCCGCGGCCAACACCGCCAGCGCCACAAAACCGCCACGCTCGCCGGCCGGCGAGTCAGCGGATGTTCCGTTTTCCAGATTCTTGTTTATGTCCGACATGAGTCCTCCATATGATCCCAGCTTCTAATCCACGAGCCTCAGCGGCATCACCAGGGCCAGATAGCTGGCTGGATCATCCCAGCCCACCGGCTCACACGTGGCGGCCCGCTCAGGGGCTTTGAACGTCATCCTGACCTCATCGGTTGGAATGTACTTCAAAATTTCCAGGAGGTAGGCCGCGTTGAAGCCGATCTCGAGTGGATCGCCCTCGTAGCTGACGTTGAGCTCCTCCTGGGCCTCACCGAGGTCAGGGGTCTGGACTGAGAGCTTGCACGAGCCGTTGGCGAAGGCCATCCGGATCCGGTGGGTCTGGTCGCTGGCCACGATGCTCATGCGACGCAAAGCGGCGGTGAGCGCCGACTTGTCCGCTGTCGCCACCTTGTCGTTCTCCCGCGGGATCACCTGCTCGTAGTTCGGATACGGCCCTTCAATCAGGCGGGTGAAGATCTGGGTGGCGCTGGAACGGAAGCCGAGATGATTCTCGCTGCGGGCGATCTCCACGATCTCGTCGGTCCCGAAGAGACGGCGAATCTGCTCCAGCGCCTTGGGCGGCACAATGAGGTCGGCCTGTGACGCGCCGCCCGCTTCGACCGTCGGCACGTCCATCCGGGCCAGCCGGTGGCCGTTCGTGGCTACCATGCGCATCCGCTCCGGCCGCAGCTCCCAGAGCACCCCATTGAGAATGGGGCGGCTTTCCTCGGTGCTGGCGGCAAAGGCGACGTGGCCGATGAGCTTCTGGAGCTCACGGGAAGAGGTGCGCCATCCACCTTCGAACTTCACGCTGGGGAATGCGGGGAACTCTTCACGCGGCAGCCCGAGCAGCTTGAATTTCGACCGACCGCATTCGATCGTCACCCGCTGCTCTCCGGACGCGGTCAGGCGGATGGCGGCGCTGGGCAGCTCCCGCACGATCTCAACCAGCTTCCGCGCAGGAAGCGTGATGGCGCCTTCCTGGTCGACCGATGCCGAGACGGTGGTGCTGACCGAGATGTCGAGATCGGTGCCCGAGAGACGGATGCCGTCTTTGGTCGCCTCGAGCAGGATATTCGACAGGATCGGCAGCGTCGTCTTGGCCGGCACACTGGCCGCCACCGCAACGAGACCTTCCTGGAGTTGCTCCCGCGTGATCGTGAGCTTCATGCCGCTCCTCAGGATGCTATGATCAGATACTACTCTTCTATTTAAAACTACTTAGTAGCGGTAGTAGAGGGTCTTGATATGTGGAGCGCTGCCACAAGAAGTCCGCGCGTCCGCACTTACGACCACTCGGCACTGTCGACAGCGTGTGTACGATGGGGATGATGCTCGGCCACGCTGCCATGATCTCCACTACTATCAATAATTCCCACAGTCCGCAAATCGCGCGGGGATTATTCTGCGCACAACTCCTGGCGCGCATGCTCTACCCGCTCGCGAAAGCCGCGATCGCGAGACATCTGGCGGCTCACTTTGTCCACGCTGTGAATCACGGTCGAATGATCCCGGCCGCCAAACGCCTGACCGATCTCGACCAGCTGCATTTCCAATAATTCGCGGGCCAGATACATCGCGATCTGTCGCGGCACTGTGAGCGTCTTGATCCGGGCCTTGGATCTGAGTCCCTCCGGCGTCACACCCCAGCGGCGAGCCACCACTTCCTGCACCTTGTTGATGGAGGGCAACGCCTTCGGCGCCGCCAGGCCATCCTCGCCCGGTCGGATCTTGTCCGACAGGGCCTCGCGAGCCAGCTCGATCGACACCTCTTTGTGCCTTAACGATGCAAACAGCAGCAACTTAATGATACAACCCTCGAGCTCGCGCACATTGGAGCGCACGTGCTCGGCGATAAAACGCAGCACGTCGTCCGGGATGGTGAGCTCGAGGTGATCCTGCTCCTGCTTCTTCCGCAGGATGGCGATCCGGTGCTCCAGATCGGGCTGCCCGATGTCTGCTACCATGCCCCATTCGAAACGGCTCACCAGCCTGGCCTCGAGGCCAGGAAGCTCCTTCGGGGGCCGGTCCGATGTCAGGACGATCTGCTTGTTGCCCTCATACAGGGCATTAAAGGTGTGAAAAAACTCCTCCTGGGTCATTTCCTTGCCTTCGAGGAAATGCACGTCGTCCACCAGGAAGAGGTCCACGTCGGTCCGGTAGCGCCGGCGGAACTCGGGCATCGTCCGGCTATGGATGCTCTCGATGACCTCGTTGATGAACTGCTCCGCGCCCACATACAGCACCCTGGTGTCGGGGTGCCGTTGGCACACTGTGTGGGCGATGGCTTGCATGAGGTGGGTCTTGCCGAGCCCGGTGGCCCCATAGATGAAGAGGGGGTTGTAGGTCTTTCCCGGGGACTCGGCTGCCGCATGGGCCGCGGCGGCTGCGAGCTCGTTGGATTTCCCGATGACGAACGTGTCGAAGGTGTACCGCTCGTTGAGAGGCTGGGTACTGGGATTGACCTGCGTGCCGGGGGCGATGGGCGTGGACGGCGCCACGAAGAAGTCCATCTGCGGCCGCTTTTGCCGATCCTCGTTTACCCGGAAGACGACCGACGTCGGCTGCCCCAGAACAGGCTCAGCCAGACGCGACAGGAGCGTCGCGTGCTTCGTCTCATTCCACTCCACCGCGAACTGGTCGGGTGCCCCGATGATCAGGCGGCCCTCATCAAGGGCGATCGCCTCGGTGGGCTCGAGCCACGTCCGGATCGTGTGGTCTGGAAGTTCGCGATGCGCCTCGTCGAGGATGCGCTTCCATGCGTCTTTTGCGGACAGCTGCATCGGTACTCGAAAACGGAAGGGATTTTTTCTAGGGCGAGAGATGTTACGGGCGGGTTGTGGAAAAGTCAATCGGGGCTTGACACGGGCGGAACAGGCGGACGGTGAAGCGGCGGAAAAGGCGGAAGAGGAAGTTTTCCGCCTCCTTGGTTTCCGCCGCTTCACCGTCCACCCGTCACCTTCCGCCCCTTCCGCCCTCTCAACTTGACCTAAATGCTCCATCACGACTAACTTCCCCGGCTCACTTGGGAGGATTTTTCGGATGAAGCCGTCTTATCGGCCCCGCAACAAGCGCCGGATCAACAAGCACGGGTTCCGCGCCCGGATGGCCACGCGCTGGGGGCGTGCGGTTCTCTCCCGCCGTCGGAAAAAGGGTCGCAAGCAGCTTACCGTTTCGCTACCGTCGAAGCACGGGGGCTCCTGACGGCTGCGGCGCGCCTGCCGCGAGCCCACCGGCTCGCGCGCGCGTCCGACATTCGCCGCTGCCTCACCCATGGCCGGCGCCGCCGGTTCGAGCATCTGGACATAATTTGGATGGACAACTCAACGGGCCAGCCACGGATGGGACTGATCGTTCCCAAGTTTCAGTCGTCCGCGGTGGCCCGCAATCGTTTGCGGCGGCGCCTGCGGGAAATCTGGCGTCGGCAGATTCAGCAGCGCCAGCCGGCGGGGGATCTGGTCATCAAGGCACGCCGCGAGGCCTACGGCGCCAGCTTCGAGGCGCTGCAGTCGCAAGTGCTCTCGTGGCGCGACACCGTTCTTGGTGCCAGGTGAGCCATGCAGCTGCGCCAGATCCCCCGCCGCACTCTCGCTCTGCTCATCCGCGGTTACCAGCGGGGCATCTCTCCCGCGCTGCCGCCGAGTTGCAGATTTACCCCATCCTGTTCCCAATATGCTCTCGAAGCGGTAACCAGGTATGGCGCATTCAAGGGCACCTGGCTGGCCGCTCGCCGTCTTGTCCGCTGTCATCCATTTCATCCGGGCGGGTTCGACCCTGTCCCCTGATCCTGTGAACTGAGTCATGGACCGCCGTACTATCTGGGCGATTCTGCTGATGATGGTCATCGCAATCGCCCCCGCGATATTTTTTAAGAAGCCGACGGCAAGCGGGGCAGCGGGGCAGCGGGGCAGCGGGGCAGATACCTCCGCGATCTCCTCTCGGTCTGCTCTCGACAGCGCGGCTGTCTTGCCTGCCACCCGCGATAGCTTGACGGCTTCTCTTCCGGCACCCCGTCAAGACTCTGTCCGCCCCACTGCCCCGCTGCCCGGCGGCCCCGCTGCCGACCATACCGTTCGTATCACCTCGCCGCTCTATACCTATGGCATCAGCACCCGCGGCGGCCGGCTGGTAGAGGCGACGCTGTCGCACTATCGCTCCATGGCTCCCGGGAACAAGGGAAAACCGGCCCAGCTGATTCCTCCCGGGAGCCAGCTCCTGGGTCTGACCCTGGTTCGGGGGCAGGACACCATTCCGCTGCACGATTGGCCGTTCACGGTCTCGGCCGAGAGCCTCGACGTCAAGGGCCCGACGGCGCTCAAGCTTCATGCCGAGCGGAACGGCCTCAACGTCGATCTGACCTACACCTTCCGGCCCGACGACTACCAGATCGGGGTGGAGGGCCGGGTCACGGGTGTGGGACCGAACGGCGGGCTGCTGCGGGTAGGCATGGGGCCCACCATCGCCAACACCGAAGCCGACTCCAACGAAAACCATCGCGCGTTGGCCCTGGTCACCAAGCACAACGAGACCGAGCGGACCGATTTCTCCGGCCTGAAGCCGGGACTGCCCAAGACGGTGAGCGGGCCGTTCGAGTGGGCGGCGATCAAATCGAAATACTTCGTCATGGCGGTGCTGGCACTCGACAGCACGCGGGGCGGCATCAGTGGCGCCACCGCGACGGCGCCGGCTACGGCGAGCGGCAAACCGAGCCAGGCCAACGTCGAGGTCAGCATGCCGCTTCCGCCCAGCGGAAGCTTCGGCTACACCACGTACGTAGGGCCGATGGAGATGAACCGGCTCAGGCAGATCGGCCACGGCTTCGACGACGTGAATCCCTATGGCTGGCCGGGGTTCCGTACGGTCATCCGGCCGGTGGCGGCCGGGGTGCGGTGGCTCCTGGTCTGGATGCACGAGCACCTGTACCTGGCCTATGGCCTCGTGCTCGTCATCTTCGGGATCCTGGTCCGCCTGATTCTCTGGCCGCTGAACCAGAAGGCCATGCGCGCCAACATGCAGCTCCAGGCCGTGCAGCCGTTGATGAAGGAGATCCAGGAGAAGCACAAGAACGATCCTCAGAAGGTCCAGCAGGAGATGTTCAAGCTGTACAAGGAGCACAACGTCAACCCACTGGGCGGCTGCTGGCCGATGCTCCTCCCGATGCCGGTGCTCTTTGCGCTCTTCTTCGTGTTTCAGAACACGATCGAGCTGCGCGGAGCCTCGTTCCTCTGGCTGCCGGACCTCTCCCGCCCGGACCCGCTGTACATCATTCCCGTCATCATGGGCCTATCCATGTGGGGGCTGACCAAGGTGGGACAAGTAGGGATGGAGCCGAATCCGCAGATGAAGATGATGCTCTACATCATGCCGGTTATGATGACGTTTCTCTTCCTGAACTTTGCCTCCGGCCTCAACCTGTACTATGCGGTGAGCAACATCGCGAGCATCCCGCAGCAGTGGCTGCTGGCACGAGAGCGGAAGAAGCGGGCAGCCAAGGCGATCGTGGAGGCCAAGACCCGATCGCCGGAGCCCAACCAGGCTCGCACCAAGCGGAAGGCCTGAACGCTTTCTGATCCCATCGTCGCGCTCGCGACCCCGCCCGGACGGTCGGCCCTCGCCGTAATCCGCCTGAGCGGGAATGGTGTCTTCCAGGTGGCCGAGCGGGTGATCGACGGCTTTCGGCCCAAGCCCGCGCGAGTGGCAACCCTGGCCACCTTCCGCGATGCGGCCGGCGAGCCGATCGACCGCGGCATATACACCGTGTTCCCCGGGCCGGGCAGCTACACCGGCGACGACCTCGTAGAGCTCTCCTGCCATGGCGGCCTCCAGGTACCGGCTCGACTCCTGGCCGCGCTCCAGGCGGCCGGTGCACGGCCCGCGGCACCGGGCGAGTTCACCCGGCGCGCGGTTCTCAACGGCAAGCTCGACCTAGTGCAGGCCGAGGCCGTGGGCGACCTGATCGACGCGACGGCACCGGCCCAGGCGCAGGCAGCGCTGCACCAGCTCGAGGGCGGCCTCTCGCGCCGCTTGGCGACGCTGCGAGAATCACTCATCGAAGTGCAGGCCCTTCTCAGCTACGACATCGATTTTCCCGAGGAGGACGACGGCCCCGTCTCCCCAGCTCGGGTGGCGCGGCAGCTCGAAGCCGCGAGCGACCAGATCCGGCTGCTGGTGTCGGGCGCGCCTTCGGCCGAGCGGCTCCGCGAAGGAGCGCTCCTCGTATTTGCCGGGCGGCCCAATGCCGGGAAGTCCTCGCTCTTCAACGCGCTGCTGGGCAGCGCCCGGACACTGGTCACCGAAGTCCCCGGCACCACCCGCGATGCCGTCGAGGCGCACACCGATTTTCTGGGTTGGCCCGTACGGCTGGCCGATACCGCGGGCCTGTGGGATGCGCCGCAGGAGATCGACCGGCTGGGGGTAGAAGTCAGCCGCCGCTATCTCGCCGCCGCGGACCTGGTGCTGCTCTGCGTGGAGTCGGGTCGTGACCTGGGAGAGGACGAGATCGCCATAGCCGCCTCGAGGCCAACGCTGTTGGTGCGAACCAAGGCAGATCTGGCCGAAGGCACGGGAGAGGGACTCGCCGTGTCGGTTGTAACCGGCGAGGGAGTAGGCCCGCTCCGCCGCACGGCGGCCGAGCGGGCCTTTTCCGAGCGGATCAACCTCGCCGACCTCGAGCCTGCACTCACCCGGGAGCGGCACCGCACCGCCCTGGTGCGCGCGCAGTCAGCGCTGGCGGCGGCGGTCCCCCACCTGGGCCGAGGGGGC
>JBDTUV010000074.1:0-9182 GCA_040007575.1 Gemmatimonadales bacterium | reverse complement strand
CGGGACTCCCGGAGCCGGCCGGCCGGGATCATCCACGACGAATCGGGCAGCGCGGGGACCCTGTTTATCGAGCCCTCGGACGCGATCGAGCTGGGTAACGCGCTGCGAGAAGCACAAGTGGAAGAGGAGAGGGAGGCGCTACGCGTACTCCGCGAGCTCACCGACCTCCTGCGGCCCGAGTTGCCGCTGGTGCGGGCAGCCGTGGAAATGTGCGTCGCGGTGGACGACCTCGTCGCCCGGGCGCGCTATGCCGTGGTGAGCGAAGGGGAGGTACCCGGTGTAGCGGCGGCCCCGAGCGCGCTCAAGATCGTGAACGGCCGCCATCCGCTGCTGCTCGCCGGCGCGGAGCCGGTGGTCCCCTTCGACCTGGAGCTATCCGAGCAGGAGCGCACGCTGCTCATCAGCGGGCCCAACACCGGAGGCAAGACCGTCCTGCTCAAGGCTGTCGGGCTCGCGGCCGCTCTGGCAGGCAGCGGCATCATTCCGCCGGTCGGCGCTGGGAGCCTGCTTCCGATATTCCGCCGCTTCTACGCCGATATCGGCGACCGGCAATCCATCGCCGCCAGCCTGTCTACCTTCAGCGCCCACGTGCGCATGCTCCGCGGGATCCTGGACGACGCGGATGATGCCACGCTCGTTCTCCTGGATGAGATCGGGAGCGGAACGGATCCCGCGGAGGGCGCTGCGCTCGCCGCCGCGACCCTCGTTTCACTCACCCGCAGGGGTTCGAACTCTCTGGCGACGACCCATCTGGGATCACTCAAGGATCTGGCCAGCCACACCCCTGGAATTATTAATGCATCACTTCAGTTCGACGCTGTAACCCTAACGCCTACTTATCGTTTCCTGAAAGGCGTTCCCGGGCGCTCGTACGGTCTTGCCATCGCTCGGCGGCTGGGCGTTGCCGCCGAGATTCTGGCTGACGCCGAAGCTCGGGTACCCGATGCCGAACGAAGTCTGGACGCCCTGCTCGCGGCGGTGGAAGAGCGGGAGCGTGAGCTGCGTGTGGTGCAAAACACCCAAGCGGAGCGCGAGGTGGACCTCGACTCCCTGGCGGCGCGGCTCGCCCTGCAGAATGAATCACAGACTGCTCGGGAAGCGGAGCTCAAGCGCCGAGAAAAGGAAGCGGAACGGCAGGGCCGGCAGCAGGCGCGGGCCTACCTGCTCGAGGCGCGGCAGCGAGTGGAGGAGGCCCTCGGCGCCGCCCGAGGCGCGGCGGACGATGCCACGGCCCGCGAAGCGCGAAGGCTGGTGGAGGATGCGATTCGGACGGAGGGCGAAGCTCTAGCGGGGCAGCGGGGCAGCGGGGCAGCGGGGCAGGCCACCGAGATTGCAGCTGGTGCGCGCGTACGCCTGGAAAGCGGCGGGACCGGTGACGTCGTTGAAGTCCGCTCCGATGGCAAGATGGTGGTGGCGGTCGGTGCGGTGAGGGTAGTGACGGATTCCTCCACCCTCACGGTTGTTCCGCAGAAGGACGATCGCAGATCCCGTAGTGAGACCGCCCCGCTGCCCCACGGCCCCGCTGCCCCGCTTGAAATCGACCTTCGCGGCATGACCGGAGACGAGGCGGAGATGGCAACGATCGCGGCGGTGGACGCCGCGGTGCTGTCAGAGCAGCCGTTCCTGCGCATCATTCATGGAATGGGCACCGGGGTAGTCCGGGAAAGAGTGCAGCGGGTTGTGTCCAAGGACCGCCGCGTGGCGCGCTATGCGTTCGCGCCCCGCAATCAGGGCGGAACCGGTGTCACCGTCGTCGAGTTCTCCGCATGAGTATGATCCCGGACGAGACCATCGAGCAGGTCCGCGACAGCATCGACATCGTCGGGCTGATCGGAGAGTCGGTGGCGCTCAAGCGCACCGGCTCCGACTACCGCGGTCCGTGCCCGTTCCACGGCGGCACCAACCGGAACTTCGCCGTCATTCCGAAGAAGGGTCGCTACTACTGCTTCGTCTGTCACGAGTCTGGAGACGTCTTCTCCTGGTTCATGAAGCGGCACGGTATGGACTATCCCACCGCGGTCCGCGAGGCGGCTCGCCGCACCGGAATTGTGATTCCAGAGCGGGCAGAACGCGCCGGCCCCGATCCGCACGAGCCGCTCTACAGTGCGGTCGCGGTGGCCCACGATTGGTTCGCCCGCCAGCTCCTGGAGCAGCCTGAGGCCAAAACCGCTCGCGAGTACCTGGAAGGCCGTGACGTCCCGCTCGATACCGCCGCCGTGCTGGGTTTGGGCTTCGCTCCGATGGGCAAGACGTTTCTCAAGGCCATGGCCGATCTCGGGATCGCCGAAGGTATCCTGCTCCAGGCCGGCCTCACAGCGCAGCGTGAAGATGGCTCGGTGATTCCACGCTTCCGGGGACGGCTCCTGTTTCCCATACACAACCTGCGCGGGCGGGTCGTCGGGCTGGGTGGAAGGCTTCTCGTGCCAGGCGAACCGAAATATCTCAACTCGCCCGAGACCGACATCTTTCACAAGGGGAAGCAGCTCTACAACCTGCATCAGGCCAAGGGCGCGATCCGGAAGGAAGAGTCGGTCCTGCTGGTCGAGGGATACTTCGATGTGATCCGGCTCTCGCTCGCGGGCGTCGAGCACGTCGTCGCGCCGCTCGGCACGGCGCTCACGCCGGAGCAGGCCACACTCCTCAAGCGCTTTGCGCCCGCTGCCACCATCCTGTATGACAGTGATCTCCCTGGCCTACGGGCCACCTTTCGCGCCGGTGACGAGCTCCTCCGTCACGCGGTCCGCGTTCGGGTGGCCACGCTGCCGCCGGGAGAAGATCCGGACACGCTGGTCAGGAAGGGAGGAGCCGCCGCACTGGAGGGCGTGCTGAGGGACGC
Source organism: Gemmatimonadales bacterium (assembly GCA_040007575.1). Classification (GTDB taxonomy): domain Bacteria; phylum Gemmatimonadota; class Gemmatimonadetes; order Gemmatimonadales; family GWC2-71-9; genus CAVVWJ01. Next base: position 6,346 of record JBDTUV010000074.1, on the reverse strand, counting down.
CATCGATCTCCTCGAGCGCAAGATCCAGATGCTGGAGCGGAAAGGCTATTTCGAAGGGGTCGAGCATCGCCGCGACGCGCTCGACCGATTGTTGCCTACCATCCGCGCTGCCGCGGATCCCATTACCCGTGAGTTGTATCTTTCCCTCGCCGCGGAACGCGCTGGTGTCAGCAAAGACGTCCTGGAGCGAGAGCTGGCAGCGGCGCCCCGAGTTCGTGCCGAAGACGGTACGGCGCCGCGAGACGGGGATCGCGGCTCAGCCGTGACTTCCGCCGCTCATCGACCGCGGTGGCGCCGCAACCCCGAGACACAGCTGCTGGCCGCCATGCTTGCCGCGCCGGAGTGGATTGTACGTGCCCGGGAGGAGGTTGAACCCTCGCTCTTCGAGGTGCCCCGGCTCCGTGAACTCTTCGAAGCATTGCTCCAGAACGAGGCCGCAACCGAGCAGCCGCCCGAGGGACTCTCCGAGGCTGCGGCCGCCGCCTGGTCGTCACTGAAGGAGGCGGTGCAGGAGACTACCCAGGATGTCGGCACTCTCTACGACCGAGCCGCGCAGATCCTGCGCGCCCGTCAGCAGTATCGCGAGATGGATGCGCTTACCGAGCCAGGCGAGAAGAAGCGGCTGCGCGCCGATCTCCGGAGCCGGTTTCCTGCCGCCGACGCGTGGTACGAATATCAGAAGGCGGCGCGGAGAGAGACCCGCACCGCTAAGCGTTCCCGAGGAGTCTAAATGCATCCGGATTTGGTGAAGCTGATTGATCTACAAGCAAAGGATGCGGAGGTGGCTGCACGCGAACGCCGGCTGGCCGACCTGGGAGGAGAGACCGCCGGCCTGGATGAGGCGCTCCAGCGTGCTCGGCAGCTGCTCGAGAAGGCCAGGCAAGCTGCCACCGACGGGCAGCGTCGCCGCGACGAGCTGGAGACCAAGATCGAAAGCTACCGGATACTGCAGGACCGACGCCGACTGAGGCTGGAACAGGTGCGAAATCCCAAAGACGCCTCGACCTTGATGACCGAGCTGGACCTGGCTCAGTCGGTCATGGCCAAGGAGGAGAACGATTGGGTGCGCAGCGCCGACATGGTCATCCAGCTGGAGCTGAAGGTCAAGGATGAGGAGCGGAACCTGGAGGCGGTCGAGGCCGCACAGGCTCCCGAACGAACCGAGGTGGCGCAGCGCCGGGCCGTGCTGGACGGAGAGCGGGATGCCGCGTTACGGGTCCGCGAGGCCAGCGCGGCCCACCTGGACAAGGCGATCCGCGGCCGCTACGATCGCCTTCGACGCACCCGCTCGAGTGATGTAGTCGTGCCCCTGGTCGGCGGCGTCTGCGGCAGTTGCCACACGGCGGTACCGATGAATCGCAGGAGCCAGATCCGGGCCGGGCACGTGATCGACGCGTGCGAGGCCTGCGGCGCGATTCTGTACCCGAGTGAGCCGGCCGGGTCAGCATGACGCCGTTCCCATGGAGTACACTCTCATGGTGAGCGTCTTTCCCGCCCCAATGCTCCGTTGGGCGGTGGTGCCGGAGCCGAATCCAGCAGAGGTCCAGGCGCTGTCCGCCGCGCTTCGGCTTCCACCCGCCCTGGCCGCGCTCCTGGTGCAGCGAGGCCACGGATCAGAGGAGGCGGCACGCCGCTTTCTCCGCCCGGCACTCGACGATTTGTCCGATCCCCACGCGCTCGCCGGCATGGCTGAGGCGGTGGAGATCATTGCCGGCACCGTGCGCGCCGGGGGTCGCATCCTGGTCCACGGCGACTACGACGTCGACGGTCAGTGCTCCTCGGCGCTGCTCACCCGCGCCTTGCGCCTGGCCGGTGCCGATGTGCAGCCCTTCCTGCCACACCGCCTCCGCGACGGCTACGACTTCGGGCCCGCCGGACTCGAGGCCGCCAAGACCGCGGGTGCCTCGCTCATCATCACTTGCGACTGCGGCATCACCGCGGTGGACACCGTCCGCGCAGCGCGCGAGGCCGGAATTGCGGTGGTAGTGACCGATCACCACCTGCCAGGCGCCGAACTGCCGCCGGCTCAAGCGGTGGTAGACCCGCAGCGGGCCGACGACCGGTCGGGGGCCAACGCTCTCTGCGGAACCGGCATCGCGTTCAAGCTGGTGCAGGCACTGGTGCCTGCGCTCCGGCTGCCGGCGAACCTGCCATATCACTTGCTGGATCTGGTGGCGCTCGCCACGGTGGCGGACGTGGTGCCACTTCAGGGTGAAAACCGGATTCTGGTGCGGCACGGCCTCAAGCTGCTGGCCGACAGCCGTTGGCTCGGGGTTCGAGCCCTGGTGGAGGCCACCGGGCTTACCGGCAAGGAGATCGTCGCCCGCCACCTCGGCTTCGTGCTGGGCCCTCGGCTCAATGCCGCCGGAAGGGTGGCTGACGCGACCGACGGGCTCCGTCTGCTGTTGAGCGATGATCCGTTCGAGGCCGCGGGGCTGGCGCAGCGGCTGGAGGGACTCAACGTCGAACGGCAGGCGTTGGACCAGCGCATGCTCGACGAAGCGCTGGAGCAGGTCGAGCGCACCGCCGACCCGGAGCGCGACGCCGGCCTCGTGCTGGTCGGCGACGGCTGGCACCCCGGTGTCGTTGGAATCGTCGCTTCTCGAGTGGTCGAACGTTACGGCCGCCCCACCTTCCTCATTGCCTTCGATGGCGAGATCGGCAAAGGCTCCGGCCGAAGCACGTCCCGCTTCGATCTCCATGCCGCCCTGCTTTCGTGCGGAGATCTGCTCGAGCGGTTCGGGGGGCACCGGATGGCTGCCGGCCTCACGATTCATCGCAGCCGTCTCGAGGCCTTCCGGGAACGATTCGGCGACATAGCCCGGCAGATGCTCGGTCCCGAAGACCTGGGTCCCGAACAGCGGGTGGACCTGGAGATCGGCCTGCACGAAGTCACCCATGAGCTCGAGCGCCTCTGCCGCTACCTCGAGCCGTGCGGCCAGGGCAACGCGGGGCCCGTGTTCGGTGTACGGGGCGTGCATTTCACCAATCGCAGCAACGTGGGGAACGGGCACCTCAAGGGCGTGCTGGACGACGGCCGGACGCGGGTACCGCTGATCGGCTTTCAGTGGGCCGACCGGGTACCCTGGCTGGGAGACGAGCTGGTGGACGCGGCGTTTCGGATCGAGTGCAACGAGTGGAATGGGATGACAACGCTGCAGGCGCGGCTCTGCGCACTATCTCCACACGCGGGGTTGTCACCCTGAGGGAGCGCAGCGACCGAGGGGGCCAAGGTGTGGGTCAGGGTGACAGCCAGTGAGAATCGTCGCGGGGCAGTTCGGCGGACGCCGGCTGGTCATGCCGAAGGATTCGCGTGTGCGTCCCACAGCCGACCGGGTGCGCGAGGCCTGGATGAGCATCCTCGGCGACGAGCTCGCCGGCGCCCGGGTGCTCGACCTCTTCGCCGGCAGCGGGGCCCTGGGACTGGAGGCGTTGTCGCGCGGGGCTGAGTCGATCACGTTCGTGGAGCTGAACCCGCTATCACTCAAGGCGCTGCACGAGAACATCGGCACGCTTGGCGCTGAGGGGGCCACGACCGTACACCGCGGAGACGCCATGCGCTTCGCCGAGCGCCTCCCCTCGGGCGCATTCGATGTGGTGCTGGCCGACCCGCCCTACACCCTGGATCACGCGTCCAGGCTGGTTGCGCTCTTCCGCCGCAACCCATTCGGGCGCATTCTTTCGGTCGAACACAGCAGTGACCTCGAGCTCGACGGTGACACCCGCCGCTACGGCGACACCGCCATCACCTTCTGCCACGCGCCATGACCCGCATCGCCGTCTATCCCGGCTCGTTCGATCCGCTGACGAGGGGCCATGAGGATCTGGTCCGCCGAAGCCTGTCCCTGGCCGACCGCCTGATCGTGGCGGTGGCCGTGAACGTCGGCAAGCAGCCGCTGTTCTCGGTGGAGGAGCGTCTGGAGATGCTCCGAGCCGCGGTGGGCGATGACTCGCGGGTCTCCTTCCAATCCTTCGATGGCCTGTTGGCTGAGTTCGCCAAGAAGGTCGGCGCTACGATCATCGTGCGCGGGCTTCGCGCGGTGAGCGACTTCGAGTACGAGTTCCAGATGGCCCTGATGAACCGGCAGCTGCATCCGTCGCTGGAAACCGTCTTTCTCGTTCCCGCGGTAGACCTGACCTATCTCAGCTCCAGCCTGGTGCGCGAGGTCGCGAGATTCGGCGGGGATGTGCGCCCGATGGTTCACCCGGTTGTGGCCACTGCCCTGGCACGGCGGTTCCGGGCGTGAGCTTTCGGACCCGCTTGCTCGAACGTGCGGCCGGTGGTCGGGCCAGGATCGTGCTCTGTGAAGGACAGGATGCGCGCGTCCAGGCAGCGGCAGAGCAGCTCCGGTCCAAGCGCGTGGTCGATCCGATCGTGCTCGGTGGGCGCGGGCTCGATCCGGCCACAGACCCTCGCCTCGGCAGGATCGCCCAGTTTCTGCGGGAACGCCGTCCCGAGCGGATACGAGACGGCGTGCACGCCCTCGACATCGCGGCCGATCCGCTGCACTTCGGCGCCGCCCTGGTGGCGATGGGTGAGGCGGAAGGCTGCGTGGCCGGCGCGGCCTGTCCAACGGGGGACGTGGTGCGGGCCGCGCTCTGGGCCATCGGGACTGCACCCGGAGTGAGCCTGGTAAGCTCCTCCTTCTATATGGTTCTGCCCGACGACACCGTGCTGACCTTCACCGATTGCGCGGTGGTTCCCGAGCCCACACCCGGCCAGCTTGCCGAGATTGCGCTCGCTGCGGCGCGCGACCGCTCTAGGCTGGTCGGCGACTCGCCCCGGGTAGCGTTCCTGTCGTACAGCACCAAGGGAAGTGCCGGCGGTTCCCACGTGGCGCGGGTGCAGGAGGCAGCCGGCCACTTTCACCAGCTTGCGCCCAACATTGCATCGGACGGGGAGATTCAGGCCGACGCGGCCCTGAACTCGGAGGTGGGGGAACGGAAGGCGCCTGGCTCGCCGGTAGCCGGCCGGGCCAATGTACTGGTATTCCCGGACCTGGACGCCGGGAACATCGGATACAAGTTGGTTCAACGCCTGGCGGGGGCGGTCGCCATCGGTCCCATTCTTCAGGGGCTGGCCCGCCCCATGGCCGACCTGTCGCGGGGGGCCACCCCCGATGATATTGTCGAGGTGGCAGCAATGGTGGCTCTGCAATCCGATGGTGCATCCAGGTGAGGGAGTAATTCATGGGCTTCAGTCAGACCAAGGGCCCCACTGGGGTGGTTGTGGTACAGGTGGAGGGACAACTCGTCGTGGGCAATCGACACGAGCTCAAGGATCTGGTGCAGGCCGCGCTGGAGAAGGGTGACCGTCGCCTGCTCATCGATTTTTGTCGCACCGGCTACATCGATTCCTCCGGGCTCGGCGCCCTGGTCTCGATCTCGAAGCGGATTCGTGAGACGGGAGGCGAGCTCCGGCTCTCCGGACTCAACGACGATCTTCGCTCTCTGTTCGAGCTGACGAAGCTCGACACCCTCTTCGCCATCACCGAGACGCCCGAGCAGGCCCTCACCAGCTTCTAGCCCGCTGATCCGATGACTTCGCCGCTCCGTCTCTGCGTTCGCCGGACTTCGGCCTCGGAGGCGCGCGGCTCGGCGACACTGGTCACCCTTCGCTTGCCCAGCGATGTGAACTGCATCGAGGAAGCGGTCGAGCTCGTCACCCGTCATTGCCTGGCCGGTCATTCCACCACCAAGACCATTCAGTTCCGGCTTCGAGTGGTCCTGTCGGAGGCGCTCAGCAACGCTATCGTGCGGGGGAATGGCGAGGACCACACCAAGTGGGTCGATATCCGGGCCGAGCTGGTGCCGGATGCGATCCGAGTCTCGGTGACCGATGAGGGACCCGGTTTCGATCCGGGTGCCGTACCCGAGCCGCTCCTGCCGGAGCAGCTCGATGAGGCCGGTGGGCGCGGCCTTTATCTCATCCGAAAGCTCGTGGATGCGGTGCAGTTCAACGAGCAAGGGAACTCCATCTGCATGATACTGCGCCGCCAGTAGGGCGGCTCGACCACCTGCTCGACGGCCTCGGCGCTCTCGTTGAAGGACGAGTGCGCCTGTGGCGTTCCGACGGCGCCGCGCTGCACGTGGCCGCGGGGGAAGACCCCGGCTGGTCACTCGCGCTGCCCGCCCGCCCCGGCCTGGGGCCAACCCCCGGAGGCATGGCCTGGCTCGAGCCGGTGACCGGCGCGCCAGGCGTCTGGCTCGAAGTGGCGGGGCGGGACGGAGACGACCTGCGACAGGCGGCGCCCAGAGTACTGGCGCTGGTGGCGGCGCTGCTGGAGTCCGAGCGGCAGCGTGCCCACGTGGCCGAGGAGCTGGCCGGCCGCTACGAGGAAATCGA
>JBDTUV010000073.1:0-9204 GCA_040007575.1 Gemmatimonadales bacterium | reverse complement strand
CGGGTAGGTGCCGCCCTTGTCCTCCAAACGCGACATCGAGCGCATCGCTGCGGCAGCGCTGGCGGAGGACGGCCGGCTCGACATCACCAGCGCCCTCACGGTATCGCCCGGGACCCGGGCCGGCGGCGTCATCGAATACCGCAGCGGCGGAGTCCTGTCAGGCATCGCATACGCCGATGCGGTCGCCCGGTTGTGCGGCTGCAGAATCGAATGGACCGCCGGCGAGGGAGACACGGTGCAATCGGGGGCGGCGATCGGGGTGGCCAGGGGAGACCTCGATGATGTCCTGCGGGGCGAGCGGCCGCTACTCAACTTTCTGCAGCGAGCCTCCGGGATCGCAACGGCAACCCGCAGGTTCGTGGACGCCATTCAGGGCACGCGCTGCCGTATCCTTCATACGAGGAAGACCGCCCCGGGCCTACGGTCGCTCGATATCGCTGCGGTCCTGGCTGGCGGCGGTTATGCCCACCGTGCCGACCTCAGCCATGCAGTCATGGTCAAGGACAATCACTGGCGTGCGCTCACCCGCGACGGCGCCGGCCTGGAACAAGCCTTGGCGCAGGCCAGAAAGCGCGGCGTCACCGCTCTGTACGTTGAAGTCGAGTCTCTCGAGCAGGTCGAGCTGGCGTGCTCGGCGGGAGCAACCCGGTTGGTGGTAGACAATCAATTGCCGGAGAAGGTGCGCGACTGGGGCCGGGTGGCCAGGGAGCGTTTGCCGGGAATCGAGGTGGAGGCGACCGGGGGCATGTCGTTGGCCAACGTCCGAGCCTACGCGGAGGCGGGTGCCGACTTCATCTCCATCGGGGCGCTGACCCACAGCGTGACGGCTGCTGACATAGCTATCGAGGTCAAGATCTGAAAAGCCCTGGTTTCTTCCCAGCCCAGGCTCTCCACGCGAAGTAGGCAGGCAACCCCGCCAGAATGATCCCGAAGGTAATTCCTGTATTGATCGGATCCGTCCAGAGCGCGTTCACAATCATCCCCACCGACGCCAGCAGAAACAGCATCGGCACGATCGGATAGCCCCAGGTCCGGTAGGGCCGGGGAAGATCCGGACGGGTACGCCTCAGCACGAACACCGCGCCGACGGCTAGGGCATAGAAGGGCCAGATGCCCAGAATGAACTTGTCGGCAAGCTGCTGGAAATCGTTGAGCAGAACGTAGACCACACCCAGAACAGTAGCCAGCCAGATGGCGACCGAAGGACTCTGGTATCGAGGCGACACCCGCGCTATGCTCTGAAAAAACAGGCCGCGGTCCGACATGGCAAAGAAGATCCGCGGGCCGGTCATCATCGAGCCGTGCAGGGTTCCAAAGCAGGAGATCATCACCACCAGTGAGATGATGGCGCCGGCGTACCGTCCCAATGCCGGGATGCGCTCTGCCGCAGTAGCGGCTATGAGAGGTGATCGCGCCATCTCCGGCAACGGAACCAGGTAGATATACGCGATGTTGAGAAGGAGATAGATCACCAGAATGCTGAAGGTGCCCAGTATCAGCGCCATCGGCAGCGTTCGACCAGGATTCTTCACCTCACCGCCCATGAAGGACAGATCCGCCCACCCGTCATAGGTCCACATGATCGCGATGAGGGCCGTGCCCATGAGCGAGACGTTCAGACCCCCGGTCCAGGCCGGGGTGAAGTGCTCCCAGGTGCCATCGCCCGCGCTGAAGGCGAGCAGCCCCAGGGCCGCCAGCGCACCATATTTCGCGATGGTCGTGAGGTTCATGACCACGGCAGCGCGGCTGACCCCCAGATAATTGAGCAGGCCGACTGCCACCACGGCGGCGGCGGCAACGACCCGAACCTGCATCGGTGTGAGCCGGATGAAGTATCCCAGGTATTCGGCGAAGATGGTGGCGATGGCGCCGAGTGCCGAGGCCCGGATGACGGCCAGCTCGGACCAGCCGAAGAGAAAGGCCGGCAACGGCCCGAACGCTTCGAGGATATACGCGAAGACCCCGCCCGATCGGGGAAGCGCGCCGGCCAGCTCGGCGATGGTGAGCGCGCCGAACAGCGCGATCAATCCACCCAGGACCCAGGCGAGGAGGACCGGTCCCGGTTCCTGGAGGCGCTCGGCCACGCTCGCAGGGACTCGGAAGATGCCGCTCCCGATGGTTGAGCCCACGAGCACCGCCACCGCGCTCCAGAGCCCGAGGTGCCGGGGAAGCCGTTCACCCCAGGCGTCGCGTTCAGGGAGCATGAGCCCAAATATATCCTTGACAAGGCTCTTGCAGACCCCGTTTCTTTCCGCTCGTGCGGAGTCGGGCTATTGGCTATTGGCTATTGGCTAATGACTCTACCGCAAGTAGGATAGCCCACAGCCCATAGCCCATAGCAACCCCTGATGAAACAACCCCAACAGGACCCCACCCGGCTGCTTCGCCGTCTGGCATGGACCGGAGCAGTGCTGGCCTTTGGCTTGATCGTGCTTGGGGGCGTCGTCCGCATCACTGGCTCGGGCATGGGGTGCGGAGCCCACTGGCCCCTCTGCCATGGGGAGTGGTTCCCCCCGCTCGACCTGCCCACCATGATCGAGATCGGCCATCGCTGGGCCGCAGCGCTGGTGAGCATTCTGGTGCTCACCATGACTGCTGTCGCCTGGGTCCGGCACCGTAGTGACCCGGGACTCAGAACTCCGGCCACGCTGGCGCTCGTCTTGTTGGTGGTGCAGGTGCTGCTGGGCGCCGTGACGGTGAAGCTGGAGCTTCCGCCCTGGGTCGTCATCACCCACCTGGGGAATGCGATGGTGCTGCTTGGGGTGATCCTCGTGACCGCGCTTCGTGCCGGTGCCACTGTTACCCGCGGAGTCGCCACCGCTCCCCAGGGCAGGCATCGCCATCAAGCGCATGGCCACGTCCTGGCCGCCACCGCCCTGGGCTTTGTGGTGATTCTCTTCGGGGCACAGGTGGCCAACTTTCACGCCGGCCTCCTCTGCCTTGGCTTCCCGCTCTGCAATGGTGGGATACTCCCGCCGGCCAGTCCACTGGCATTTCTGCCCTGGGCCCACCGGGCACTCGCCTTCGGGTTCCTGGCGGTAGTCCTGTCCCTCGCGGTGCGCCTGACCCGCCGCTCGGACCCTGCCAGCCGGGACCTCCGGCAATCGGTGGCCATCGTGGTGGCCGTTACGGTCCTGCAGGTCGGTGTCGCGGCTGCCATGGTCCTGGAGCTCCTGCCCCCTACTCTCCGGGCCGCGCACCTGCTGATGGGTACGCTCCTGTGGGCCGCGCTGGTCATCCTGGCATTCCACTCGGGCCGCACACCGGTCGAGGCGGTACTGCCCGCGGGGGACTCGGTCGTCCCCAGGCCTCGGGTCGCTACGGCGAAAGCCAGGCCATCTGTCCTGGCCGATCTGGTCACCCTGACCAAGCCCCGGATCATCTCCCTGCTGCTGGTTACCACCGTGGCCCCGATGTTCATCACCCCGGCAGGACTCCCATCGGTATCGCTGGTTCTCTGGGTGATTCTCGGCGGCTACCTCATGGCAGGCGGCGCGAACGCGATCAACATGTGGTTCGACCGGGACATCGACGACAAAATGACCCGCACCCGGCTGCGCCCCATCCCGGCGGGCAGGATCCCAGCAACGCTCGGCCTCGCCTTCGGGATCGGGCTTGGACTCCTGGCCTTCGCGGTCTTCTGGTACCAGGTGAATCCCCTGAGTGCCTGGCTGGCGCTCGGCGGCCTCCTTTTTTATGTCTTCATCTACACCATCTGGCTCAAACGGACGAGCCCGCAGAATATCGTGATTGGCGGGGCAGCCGGAGCCTTTCCCCCGCTGGTGGGGTGGGCGGCAGTGACGGGCCGGCTGGATCTAGCCGCCATCTACCTTTTCGCGATCATCTTTTATTGGACTCCGCCGCACTTCTGGGCCCTCGCTTTGATCAAGCGCGCCGAATATGCCAAAGCGGGAGTTCCGATGATGCCGGTCGTGCGAGGGGAAGAGCGGACCAAGTTCGAGATGCTGGCCTACACCCTGATTCTGTTGCCGCTGACGCTGATGCCGGCGTTCTTCGGAGCGTTGGGCGCGTTCTACGGAATTGCGGCAGCCCTGCTCGGCGCGCGGCTTCTCTGGTACTGCATCCGCCTCCTGCGTGAGCAATCGGTAACCCCGCTCGCCTGGCGAATGTACCGCTACTCTCTCCTCTACCTGGCGTTGCTGTTCGTCGCCATGGGCATCGATCGGGCGCTCCCGTTTGGCCATCGGACTGCTCCGGCCCCGGTGCTCATCCTCGACCAGCCCGAGCAGGACCTGGCGACGCCTACTGGTGGTCACCACGGCCACTGAAGCCCCTCCCAAACGACGCCTTCCGCCCCCGGGGCGCCTGGTCCGGTTGTGGCCACGGGTGCGCCAGCACCGCGGGGCGCTGGCATTGGCCACGCTCACGCTGGTACTCAGCGCCGTGCTGGGTCTCGCCTTTCCGCTGGTGGTCCGGTACCTCCTCGACGCCGCCTTCATCCAGAAGAACCGCGCCGTACTCGATCGAATTGCCATCGGGCTGGTCTTGCTGTTCACCGTCCAGGCGGCACTGAACTACGCCCAGACCTACCTGCTGAGTGCCGTGGGAGAGCGCGTGGTGGCGGGACTCAGGCAGGAGCTGTTTGCGCGGCTGCTGCTCATGTCCCCCGGCTTCTTTGCCGAGCGCCGCACCGGCGAGCTCACCAGCCGGCTCACTACCGACATTGGTCTGCTCCAAGGGGTTCTGAGCCACCAGATCGCCGAGTTTTCCCGGCAGATCCTGGCGCTGGTGGGCGGGATAGTCCTCCTCACCCTCATGCAGCCTCGACTCACCCTCACGGCGCTGGGCGTAATCCCGCTGGTGGTAGGGTCAGCACTCTTCTTTGGGCGCCGGCTCCGCCGTATGACCACGTCGGTGCAGGACAAGGTCGCGGACGCTACGGCTGTTGCTGAGGAAGCGTTCAGTCAGATCCGCACGGTGCAGAGCTTCGTGCAGGAGCCCGCAGAGCGGCAGCGCTATGGGGAGCGGATCGGGGAAAGCGTTCGGGCGGCCCTGGTGCGGGCCCAGATCCGGGGCGTGTTCTTCGGGGTGCTGACCTTCTCGACCTTTGTCGGGATAGTGATCGTTCTGTGGCAGGGAGGGCTCCTGGTGCTCGAGGGACAGCTCACGCCCGGGGAGCTGGTTCAGTTCCTGCTCTACACCATCACCATCGCGGCAGCGATCGGTGCGTTGGCCTCGTTCTTCAGCAGCTACCAGGAAGCCGTCGGAGCCGCCCAGCGGGTATTCGAGATCCTGGAAATGGACCCGACAATCGCCGACCCGAAGTCGCCGGCCCAGCTGCCGTCGCCACCGACCGGACGGGTCGCGTTCGAGGGCGTCTTCTTCCGGTACCAGAATGACCCCGCGCTGCCCTGGATCCTGGAAGGCATCAACCTCACCTGCGCGCCCGGTGAGGTGATCGCTCTGGTGGGTCCGTCCGGGGCGGGCAAGACCACGCTGGTCTCGCTGCTCCCTCGGTTCTGGGACCCGGACCGCGGCCGTGTGCTCCTGGACGGCATCGACATCCGGTCCCTCCGCCTCGCCGACCTACGGGGCGCGATTGCCATCGTGCCCCAGGATCCAGCGCTATTCAGTGGGACGGTGCGGGAAAACATCGCCTACGCGCGGCCGGGGGCGTCAGCGGAAGATGTGGAGGCCGCGGCCCGTGGGGCACATGCCCACGAGTTCGTCGAGCGGCTGCCCCGCGGCTACGACACCCTGGTCGGAGAGCGGGGGGTCAAGCTCTCCGGTGGCCAGCGGCAGCGGATAGCCATTGCCCGGGCCATCCTGAAGGATCCTGCCATCCTGATCCTGGACGAGGCCACGAGCAACCTGGATAACGAGAGCGAGCGGCTGATCGAGGACGCCATGAGTAAGCTGCTCATCGGACGGACGACGTTGATCATCGCCCACCGCCTCAGTACGGTGCGGCGGGCTAACCGGCTGGTCGTCATGGATCATGGGCGGATAGTGGAGGAGGGAACCCACGGGGAGCTGCTGGAGCTCGGCGGCCTCTACGCCCGGCTGTACCAGCGGCAGTTTCGTGACGCGGAGGAGGAAGTCTCGGCCTAGCCGGCGTTCCCGAGAGATGAGGCTGGTACCGAAACGAACAGCCCCCGCCGAAACCGGCGGGGGCTGTTGTTTGGTGCTCAGCGTAACCTGCCTACTGGGTAATCGTTACCGTGACCGAGCCTGCCACCCCGCCGTCGAAGTTGACGACGGCCAGATAGGTGATGCCCGCCGGGAGCGCCACGGCCCCACCTTCGTTGTGCGCCACGGAGGCCAGCGCGAAGTCCGGAGCGGTGCATGCCGCGTCGCTACAGAGGACGCCATCCAGATCCGGGACCCCGTTATCGGAGGCAATTGTGAAGTTCAGCGTGGCCGGGGCAGCCAGATTGATTTTGTAGTATTGGGCCCCAACACCGCCATCCCCTGTTATGTCGGCTCCAGGAAACGCTGCCGTGTTGAAGATCCCTATACCCAGACCAGGGGCAGCCGGTGCGTTGAAGGTCGGGGCCGTAGCGGTGGTTGCAGTACCGGCAATGACAGTCACCGGACCGGCCACAAGGTCGCCACCACTGGCCGTCAGTGAGAGCGGAAACTGGGGTAGCGCCGTCACAAATGTGCTGTCGACTGCGACGGGGCCAGTCGAGCCGGGCACAACCTGGAAGGTGATAGTGCTGCCATCGACTGCCCGGGAGTTCACGAACGCCGCGGTTCCGGCGACGCTGACGGCGGCGGTCGGCTGGAAGGTGAACCCGGCAGGCGCGGTAATGGTGACCTGCTGTCCCGACGTCGGGGTCCTGGTCGAGAACGCCGCATTCAGGCTATCGATTATCGGCGTGCCGATGGTATCCACCGTAGTGAAATCGAGGCTGAGGGCCGGCGCATAGGACGGCACCACGTTGGTGACCGTCGCCTTTCCGGCCGTGTTAGGCCCGGGCAGGAACGTCAGGGTGCCCCCTGCCGCCCCGGTGACGATGGGCGCGGGGCCAACTGTAACGGTGATGGCGGATGAATCCGTAAAGGAGAAGCCGGCGGGCGCGGTGAGCGTGACTAGCTCTCCCAGTGCAGGCGCCTGGTTGGAGAAGGTGGCGTCGAAGGCGGTCCCCACCGGCAATACGCGCACCGGGATATCCAGGGTCAGTCCCGCCGCAGTTACCGTAATGGTTCCCGCGGCCCGCGCTACGCCGACGACGCTGATCCGGGTGCGAGTGCTCTGGATCACTCCCGGGGCGACCGTGTCGGTGCCGGCGAGGTACGTAGAATCGATGCTGACGTCCACCAGGCCCGCAGGACTCACCGCGATGTTGGTCACCGGAGCGGCGAGCTCGTTTCCCTGCGCATCGACGGCACGCACCGTGATCTGCTGGGTGGCGCCCTGGTCGATGAACAGACTGGCAGGATCGGCGCTCAGCCTCTCCGGGTTACCGCGCAGGTCTCCGGTAGGATCTCCGCACGACAGCGCGGTGACGCAGGCGACGAGCACAACCGTACCATGGCACAAGCGGTTCATATGTGGCACCCCATGACGAGAGTTTCCCTTCACTAGCCGCTGAGAATCAAATCGCTAATACGCCAAGAAGTTAATTCCGAGGTATCTGCCGACATCCTCCGTCGCGTCATACCCGAGCAGTTCCCGCCAATTGGTCAGACTGTTCTCACCCACATCGTTGGTGGCGATCAGGCTATAGGCTCCGAACCCGGTCCGATCGGCAAAGATATAGTAGCGGTTTCGCTCTCGAGTGTAGCGCCACACCTGGTACGGTGGCGCAGATCCCTCTTGCTGCCTGCGCAGGATATCGTCCGGCGCTCCCGACTTGCTGTAGACGCGGCCCCGATCCGACCGCCAGCCCGGCACGGTGTTGCGGCCGCCTTCCTTGAATTCGCGATTGACGTACGCAATCGCCTGGTAGAAATCGTCGCGAGCCTCGTTGGCTGAAGTGCCAGGCGTCGGGTCACGCCGCTTCCAGAATTCGTCCAGGAAGCGCCGTTTTGCCGTCACGCTGAGATCCCGGTCATAGCTGGAGAGCTCACCGGCTTTGGCCAGATAGAGCAAGGGTGCCTTGGCCTCGTCCAGCTGCTTGGCGCTCATTGCGACAAAATACGATTCCCCCTCCGTGCCGCTCGCTCGCCTGACCACCGAGTCAACGGCCAGCGTCTCCTTCATGCCGCGCATGGTGAAGCCCGACTCACGTTTCACGGTATCCCGGTCGAACGCCATCGACAGCCGCATGGTGTAGTCGCCGCCCGGAAGACCGGTGAGGTCCATTCGGCCGCTCAGAACGCCGCCACCGACCGACACTTTGACCGGAACAGGAGGGGCCTTGACCACTACCGCGTCGATCGAGTCGATAACGGCGATACTCAGGGTGCCCGACCGTTCCTCGGCTGAATATGCCTCCACCACGTAGTAGGCCATGGGCCGGAGTGGTGTGAGCACCAAGTGCGCCGCCGCGGTCACGAGATTGTTCCCTTCCCGCAGCTCTCCGGGCCGGGGCACCGAATCCTGGGTCTCAACCCCGCGAATCCGAGGCGCGAGCCAAAGGTCGGAGGCAGCGGGCTGCCCTTCGAAGCCTTCGATCGTCGACATTGCTTCGGCTGAACGGCCCGAGATCGAGTCTCGCACCCGCACCGTGAGCCGGTACTTACCCGGCGCCACGGCGAAGTCGATCATCTCCATCGTCGAGGCGCCCGTATCCCGAAGATCGACCCGGCCATGTCCCCACCATCCCTGGCCGAGCAAGGTCAGGCCGGTAGAGTCCGTCAGGGCGACATCCACCCGGTAAGCCCGGCTTCGAGCCGAGTCGCCCGCCGGCGGCTCCAGCAGGGCAGAAGGAACCTCGAAGAAGGCCTTGATCCTGGTGCGGTTGGCCTCGGCCCGATAGAACCGCAGGGTTCGCACCGTCAGCTGTTGTGCTGACGGGGGCGGCGGTGATTGCCACCCTGGGAGCGGCGTTCCGGCCAAGCCGACCACCGCCCCGAGGGCAAGCACTGAAGTACGGACCATCGTAAAACCTTCTAAACCTTGAGAGCCAGCTCTCACCACCCCAGCGAGAAGCTGAGGAAATTGGTCGGACCGAGAATGCCCATGTACTTGTAGGCGTAGTCGACCCCGAGGCTGAAATTGTTCCGCGCGTAATTCACACCCCCACCCAAGCCGAGACCCTGGAGTGTCTCCTCATCGTTCAAAGCAGTGTCGCT
>JBDTUV010000072.1:0-9208 GCA_040007575.1 Gemmatimonadales bacterium | reverse complement strand
TTGAGTGGGTCTACCGGCCGGCCCTTCACATGGACCTCGTAGTGCAGGTGGGGACCGGTGGAGAGTCCGGAGTTTCCAACCAGGGCTATCCGTTCGCCGCGAGCCACCCGTTGCCCGGGCCGGACTAGAATCTTCGAGGCGTGGGCGAACTTGGTCTCGATGCCGAAGCCGTGGTCGATCGTGATGGTGTTGCCGTAACCGGCCTCCCAGCGGGCTTCGGAAACCACGCCGGCTGCGGGCGCCTCGATTGGGCTGCCCATCGGGGCCGAGACATCAATGCCTTCATGCGGCCGCGCGATGTGCAGAATCGGATGAGCTCGCATCGAAGAGAACGCGCTGGAGAGCCAGCCCTGGGTGGGCATGATCGAAGGGGTGGCGGCAAGCCTCGCGGAGTGGTAAGCCAGAGTGTCGGCCGCTTCTTTGAACGACGAGGCCAGCAGGTTAGCCCGGCGAATCAGCGCGCTGAGGTCGATCCGGACCTCCGCCGAGCGGCGTGCTATACCGGTCATCCCGGCCAGACCGAGGCTTGTGACACCGGCCGGACCGCCGATTCCGGCGGCCTGCACCTGAGGATCTATTGGCTCCAGGTTGGCTAGCACCCGGATGTGGGCATCGCGTTGGGAGATTCGGGTAAGCGTATCGGCGAGGGTAGAAAGGCGGCCGTTGAGCTCACCGATCTCGCGAGCCAGGTTCTGGTTTTCCTGCTGCAGTCTGGCAGTGCGGGACAAATCCGTTGTATGGGAAACTGTGGCGTAGCCGGCAATCAGTACCAGAACCAGGAATCCCGCGGCGGCAGAGGCGGCTACCCGCAGTACTCCGTAGGAGACCTCGACGATGCGCGAGGGCTCCGCCCCATGGGGGACGAGAACCAGAGTCCAGCGGCGTTTGGCCATTACCCTACCTCTTGTAGATGTTGCGGTGAAGCCTGCGCACCGGTTGCCCGTTATTGCAATACTGGGGCCCTTGCAGGGGTAAGCAGAGTCACGCCCCCAACCCAAGGTGGCCCATCAGGATTGCCCTTGTCAAGGGTTCAGCCGAGTGATAAGTCTTTCACTGTCAAGTAGTTTCGCACGCGATGCTCCTAACCTCTATACTTTGACGGGCTTGGGAAAAAGAATCGACGGCTTGCGCGCCGTGCGGCCGGCGAGCGGAGGATTTTCCGCAGCCGACCACCCAGCACGTGCAACGTCACCCTCCATTCCCAGATCCTCCCACAGCCTCTGAGCCTTTCCTGGAATGAACGGGCCGCTCATGATCGCCAACCTGCAGAGCGCCCGAGCCAACGCACTAAGCACCGCATCTAGCTCGGCATCGTTGCCGGCCTTGGCGAGCGTCCAAGGTGCAGATCGCTGCACAAACAAGTTGGCGGCCGACACCAGCGTCCACGCCGCCTCCGCCCCACCCCGCAGGTCAAGCGCGTCCATCGCCCGGGAGTAGTCCCCGAGAGTCTGCTGTCCCGTTCGGTCGAGAGAGGTCTCGCCCTGGGGCGCCGGTATGAGTCCATCACGGTACTTCATCAGCATGGCCAGCGATCGCGATGCCAGATTGCCGAAGCCGTCGGCCAAGTCCGACGTGTAGCGCTCGTCGAACCGCTCCCAGGTGAAGTTGCCATCTGCTTCGAACCCCACCTCCCTCAGCAGGAAGTAGCGCAGCGCATCCGGGCCGTGGCGCTCGATCGCCTCATCGAGGGTGACGGCAGTGCCCGCGGTCTTCGACATCTTGGTGCCTTCCCACTGCACATAACCGTGGGCCCACACCTCTCGCGGCAGCTCCAGCTCGGCACCGAGGAGCATCGCCGGCCAGATCACGCAGTGGAACCGGGTGATGCCCTTGCCGACCACGTGCAGGTCGGCGGGCCACAGGCGCTCATAGCCCGGCTCCGGAAACCCGGTGGCGGAGAGATAGTTGATCAGCGCGTCGAACCAGACGTACACCGTCTGCTCAGCGTCGCCAGGGAAGGGGATCCCCCACGGCTGCCGCATACGGGACACCGAGATGTCCTGCAGCCCGCCTTCGAGCAAACGGATGACCTCGTTGCGCCTGATGGTCGGCTCAACCCGGAACCGGCCGGTGGTGATGAGGTCGAGCAGGCGGTCACGGTACCGGCTCAGGCGGAAGAAGTGGTTGCGCTCCCGCGTTGGAACCAAGTCGAGCGTCGGATGCTCGATGCAGCGCCCATTCACGATCTGGCTCTCCTGCTTGAACTCCTCGCAGCCGGTACAGTAGAGTCCCTCATACTCGGACACGTAGAGATCGTCAGGGTGGAGCCGCTGGATCCGCTGGAGCAGTTCCGTCACCGTGCGGAAGTGGCGCGGCTCCGTGGTGCGGATCCAGTCGTCGTTGCTGCACCCCAGCCGGCGCCAGAACTCGGCGAACCGCGCCGCCATCCGGTCTACCCACTCCTGGGGCTGGACTCCGGCGCGGGCGGCAGCCTGGAGCACGGATTGGCTGTGCTCATCCATGCCCATGAGGAAATGGACCTGATCTCCGCGTAGCCGGCGGTAGCGCGCGATGGAGTCGGCCCCGACCTTCTCCAGGGCATGACCCAGGTGGGGGTCGCCGTTGGAGTAGTCGATTGCAGTGGTCAGGTAGAACTTGGGCACTCGGAAAGTTAAACCGGGCTGGGTCGAGGTTCAGCCTGGAGGGCTTTGGCTGCCGTCATCGCGCCGACGGCCGCGACGGGCCTGGCGGGGCCCGGGATGGCCGTGGGCACCGCCGTTGCCCGTGATGGGGACGGTTTCCTTGATGCGCTGTTCCGCCGTAGGGAGGGTGTCACCCAGCTGCTCGACTTCCTCCCTCAGCTGCACCAGCGGGATGATGCGGGAGCCCAGCTCGTCGTGCTTGAGGAACACCCGCTCGCGGAAGATGTCGACCGCGATGACCTTCTCCGCTCCGACCGCTGTACGCAGCGTCTTTCCCTCTTTGGGGAAGCGCTTGCGGGCGGTGACGTAGAAATCATGCTCGTACTTGAGGCAGCAGAGCAGCCGGCCGCAGCCGCCCGAGATCTGGGACGGGTTGAGCGAGAGATGCTGGTCCTTGGCCAGGCCGAGATTGACGGGAGACAGCTCCTTGAGCCAGGTGGAGCAGCAGTACTCCCGGCCACAGCGACCGACGCCGGACAGTCTGGCCGCCTCGTCCCGCACACCGATCTGGCGAAGCTCGATCCGGGTGCGGAAGAGTGAGGCCAGATCGCGCACCAGAGCCCGGAAATCGACGCGCTTGTCGGCGGTGAAGTAGATGGTCAGCTTGTTCCGGTCCCACTGCCATTCCGTATCGCTCACTTTCATCAGGAGCTCGTGGGCACGCACCCGCTGGATCACCCTCTGGCGGACGTCTTCCTCCGAGGCCCGGATCTCCCGGTGAATTTTCAGGTCGTCGGGTGTGGCCCGGCGGACGACCGGCTTGGGCGGCTCCGGCTCCTCAGCGGCCTCACCGACCGCGCAGCCGGAGCAGCTACTCCCGCACTTCTTGGCCGCCATGTCGCCGACAGCGGTGACCCGCCCGAGGTCTCGGCCGCGCTCCACCTCGACGATAACGGCGTCCTTGACCCGGATCGGATCCGCGTCGTCGCCCCAGACGAAGTAAGCCTTGCGAGTGCCCTTGAACCGAACTTCGACAGTCTGCGACATCATGCCTCGGTGTAGGCGCCCATGGCGGCGTACTTCTCGGCCCGGCGGCGGACCAGCTTTTCGGGCCTGATCTTGCGCAGCTCGGTCACATGGCGAATCAGGGCCTCCCGGAGAGCCTCGCCGGCCGCATCGGGATCGACATGGGCTCCGCCCACCGGTTCTTTCACGATCTCGTCGATGACCTTGAGCCGCAGCAGATCTTCCGCAGTGATCTTGAGTGCCTCCGCGGCTCGCTCCCGCTGGCTCGCGTCCTTCCACAGGATCGCGGCGCAGCCCTCGGGTGAGATGACTGAGTAGACGGAGTTCTCCAGCATCAACACGCGATCTGCCACTCCGAGCGCCAGTGCGCCGCCCGAGCCACCCTCACCGATCACCACGGCGACAGAGGCCGTTGGGAGCGCCGACATCTCCAGGATGTTGCGGGCCAGGGCCTCCGATTGCCCCCGCTCCTCCGCTCCCAGGCCGGGGTAAGCGCCCGGCGTGTCAATGAGCGTGATGACCGGCCCCCCGAACCTGGCGGCCAGCTTCATCAGCCGCAGTGCCTTCCGATAGCCTTCGGGGTGAGGCATGCCAAAATTGCGCTTCAGATTTTCCTTGGTATCCCGCCCCTTCTGATGACCGATCACCATCACCGACACCCCCGCCAGTCGAGCCCACCCACCGACAATGGCCGGGTCATCCATGTAGAGACGGTCGCCGTGGAGCTCGATGAAGTCGGTGAAAATGGTGCTGAGATAATCGAGGGTATACGGCCTGCGGGGGTGTCGGGCCACCATCACTCGTTGCAACGGCGTGAGGTCCCGATAGATCCCGGCCCGAAGCGTTTCGAGCTTGCCCTGCAGCCCTTCCAGCTCACCATCGATGTCGATCTGTCGCTCTGTCCCGATACGCTTGAGATCATCGATCTGCCGCTCCAACTCCAGAAGCGGCTTCTCGAAATCCAAGGTGTAGGCAGAAGCCATCGGGTCAGCCCGCCTTTACGTAGTGGACGGATTCGCTGCCGAGCAGATCCCGCAACGCACGAACGAGATCATCCTCCGCCGCGACCCGAACCCGCCGCGACCGGAGTCGAACTGCCTCCCCGTTGCCATCGGTCCATTCAATATAGAGCGGGGTCGGGCCGGGGTGCGCCGAGCAGAGCGCGGCAACCGCCTGGAGGGCCGAGGGCTGGGGTGCTGAGGGAGATCGCCACCGAAGGCTGAGGGCCACCGCCCCTGACGCCTTGAGCTCACCCAGCTGCTGCGCCGTTTCCACGATGAAAGGCGCCTGGTCTTCGCCCCGGTCCCTGTCGCTATACCCGCCGGTCAGCAGCAGGGCTGAGTCCGGGAGGATGGTCTGGTTGAGCTTGGCCCAGGCGTCCGGAAACACGATGGCCTCGGCGGTGCCGTGGAAGTCCTCCAGCACCAGCCGGGCGTACTCCTTGCCCGTCTTCTTCGAGATCTGCCGCTTGACCGCGGTTACCACCGCCGCCACGCTCACCTGCTGCTCGCCCCACTCGCTCAGGGTGGCCGTCGTCCGCGACCCAAAGAGCTCGACCTCCTCGCGGTAGCGCTCCAGCGGATGACCGGAAATGAAGAATCCCAGAACCTCCTTCTCCTTGGCCAGCCGCTCGGCCTCGGTCCAGGGTGGGAGGTCGGAGAAGGCGGAGACGTTGGAGGGACGAGAGCCCGCGCCATTTACGCTCTCTCCTCCTTTTGCGTCCTCTCCGCTGCCGAACAACGACCCCTGTCCCGCCTCTCGCTCCTCGTTGAGCAGCTGGGCCTCGGCCAGCGCCGGCTCCAGCCCCTCGATGAGCTGCTTGCGGTGCCCCCCTAGCGAATCGCAGGCGCCCGCCGCCACCAGGGACTCGAGTACCCGCTTGTTGCACAGCCGGAGGTCGATCCGCTCCGCCAGCTCAGCCAGCGTGGTGTACTGGGCCTGCTCCCGGCCTGCGATGATCGACGCTATGGCCCCTTCGCCCACGTTTCGCACCGCGCCCAGGCCAAATCGTATCCGCCGCTCGCCGATGACGGTGAACTTGAACCCGGACTCGTTCACGTCCGGGGGCAGGATCTCCAGCTCGAGCTCGCGCGCCTCATTGATGTACTGCACCACTTTGTCGGTGTTGCCGATCTCCGAGGAGAGCAACGCCGCCATGAACTCGGCCGGATAGTGGGTCTTGAGCCAGGCGGTCTGGTACGACAGGACCGAGTAGGCCACCGAGTGCGACTTGTTGAAGCCATAGCGGCCGAAGGTCTCGATCTGCGCCGCGAGCTCGTCGGCCAGCTTCTTCGGGTGCCCCAGAGCCACGGCTCGCTCGCAGAATCTCGCGAGCTCCTTCTTGATGAGCTCGGAATCCTTCTTGCCTACCGCCTTCCGGAGGACGTCCGCTTCGGCCAGGCTGAAGCCGGCGATCACGTTGGCGATCCGCATCACCTGCTCCTGATAGGTGATGACGCCGTAGGTCGGCTCGAGCACCTCCCGGAGCGCGTGATGCGGATAGGTCACCTTCTCCTGGCCCAGCTTCCGACGGATGAATACCGTATGCATGCCGGCATCCAGCGGGCCCGGGCGGAGCAGGGCATTGGAGGCGACCAAATCGTCGAAACGGTCGCACTTCATGGCGCGCAGCGTGTCGGTGGCAAGCGGTGACTCGAACTGGAAGACCCCCGCGGTCCGGCCCTGCCGCAGCAGCTCGTAGACCTTGGGATCGTCGAAGGTCAGCCCCTCCATGTCCGGCTTGGTGCCATGGCGCACGGCGACCATGTTCACCGCATCGTGGATCACGGTGAGCGTCTTCAGGCCGAGCAGGTCCATCTTGAGCATCCCGACCTTCTCCAGCGCGCCCATCTCGTACTGCGTGATGATGGACTCACCTTCGGCGGCGCTGGCGCCCTTGCTAGGGGCAGTGCACACCGGGACATACTCGGAGAGCGGACCCGGGGCGATCACCACGCCGGCAGCGTGGACCGACATGTGGCGCGAGATCCCCTCGATCCGCGAGCTCAGCGTGATCAGCCGCTCGTATGCAGGGTTGTCCCGGATCAGGTCGCGCAGCTCGTCCACTTTCCGCGCGGCCTCTGCCACCGGAAGGCTGTAGGCGGGGCCTGAGGGGATCAGTTTGGTGATTCGGTCGGCCTCGCCCGGGGGAATCCGAAGGACGCGGGCGACATCCTTGACGGCCGCCCGGGCCTTCATGGTGCCGAAGGTGACGATCTGGCCGACGCTCCTTCGGCCATAGCGTTCCCGTACGTACTCGATCACCTCGCCCCGGCGCTCGAAGCAGAAGTCCACGTCGATGTCCGGCATCGACACCCGCTCAGGGTTCAGGAATCGCTCGAACAGCAGATCGAACTTCAGCGGGTCGACGTCGGTGATCCCCAGCGCATAAGCCACCAGCGAGCCGGCGACCGACCCACGGCCCGGGCCCACCGGTATCCCTCGTTCGCGCGCGGCCGCGATGAAGTCCTGCACGATGAGGAAGTAGCCGGCGTATCCTGCCTTATTGATGACTCCGAGCTCGTAGGTGAGGCGGTCCCGAACTGCATCCGACAAGGGCAAGCCATAGCGCCGCTCGGCACCGCTGGCGGCCAGATGGTTGAGCAGGCTCTCGTCGGAGGCGTATTCGGCAGGGCGGGGGAACTCGGGCAGGAAGTACCGCTTCTCGAAGTCGAACTCGCACATTTCTGCCACGGCCGCGGTATTGGCGAGCGTTTCCGGATGGTGCGGAAACAGGGCCTGCATCTCCGCTTCCGATTTGACGTACGATTCCTCGCCGGTGAACCGGAATCGCTTGGGGTCGTCCAGATCGCTGCCGGTGCCGATGGCGAGCAGCACATCGTGCGCTTCGGCATCTTCCCGTCTGAGGTAGTGCGCGTCGTTGGTGGCCACGACCCCGATGCCCAGCTCCTCGCCCAGCCGCAGCATTCCCTCGGTGACCAGCCGTTCCTCCGGGATCCCGTGCTGCTGGATCTCGAGCCAGAACCCTCCGTGTCCGAAGGTCTTGCTGAACCACTCCGCGCTCCGCTTGGCCTCCTCGTACCTTCCCTGTCTGAGATGGAGCGCCACCTCTCCCGAGAGGCACGCCGCCAGGCAGACGATCCCCTCGGAGTGGGCCGCGAGTACTTCCCGATCGATCCGGGGGCGGCGATAGAATCCCTCGATAAAGCCGATCGAGGTGAGCCGGACCAGATTGCGGTAGCCGGCGCGATTCTTGGCCAGCAGAACGAGATGGCTGTAGGGCGCCGGGGCTCCTGCCGGCTTCTCCCGGGCGGTCCGGGGGCCGAAGGCCAGATACGCCTCGAAGCCGAGGATCGGCCGGATCTTCTGCGCCTTGGCATGCTCGTAGAAGGTCCAGGCCGCGTGCATGTTGCCGTGGTCGGTGACCGCCAGGCTGTCCATGCCGAGCTTCTTGACGTGCGCGACGAGGTCCGGGATCCGGTTGGCCCCGTCGAGCAGAGAGTATTCGCTGTGGGTGTGGAGATGGACGAAGGACATTTATCTCGATCAAGAGGCCGAGGGTCGAGAGTCTAGAGTCTACTCCGGCAGAGATCGCGGATTGTGAATAGACCTTCGACCCGTGACCCTTGACTACTTGGTTCTGGCTTCAAGCTCCCGAAGTACCTCGTCGAACGGCACACCGCGAGCCTGGAGGAGCACCAAAAGATGATAGAGGAGATCGGCCACCTCGGACGCGAGACGTTCGTCGTCCTCCGAATTTGCTGCAACTACCACCTCAACCGCTTCCTCGCCCACCTTCTGCGAGGCCTTACCGACTCCCTGAGCCAGCAGCTCGGCCGTATAGGACCCTTTTGGCTGGTCGGCCGCCCGCTGAGCAATCGTCCTGGCCAACCGGCTCAGCAGATGCCCACCCGGATCTTCCTGCGGCCCTTTCCCACTTCCCTGCTTCCCCGCTTCCCCGCTTAGCACCGTAGAGAAGCAGGTCCGGGTTCCAGTATGACAGGCGGGCCCGGTCTGCTCTACTCGATACAGGACGGTGTCGCCGTCGCAGTCCAGGCGGACTTCTACGACGCGCTGGACGTGGGTCGACGTCTCGCCCTTCTGCCACAGGGCGCCGCGGGATCTGCTGTAGTAGTGTGCCAGACCGGTGGACAGGGTACGATCGAGCGCGTCCCGGTTGGCGAAGGCAACCATCAGGACATCGCCGGAGCGGCTCTCCTGGGTCACGACCGGCACCAGTCCGTCAGCACCGAACCTGACCGCCGACAGCCGATTGTTCTCGGACACGGAGAGAACCTACCGGCAGGTTGTGCGATTGTCAAAAGCCCTTGCGGCGCCTTATTTTGCTGGAGGTCTGCGGGTGATCCTTCCGGTCCAGGTTCCCCTCGTCCAGTAACCCGGAGTGCTCCTCTCGTGCGACGTTCGCGCCCGTTTCTGGTCGCCGTACTTGGCGGTCTTCTCCTCGTCGCCTGCAGCAATGGTACGGGTCCAGTCGATCAGCCTCCGACCACCTGCACCGACGCAAGTACCCAGGTCTTGGCGGTAGGTGAGCACAGGATCATTGACCCCGCCCAGGCAGGGTCATGCATTCGCCTCCCTGGGGCCGGGTCGGGTGGTGCCGAATACCTCTATGTCGCCTT
>JBDTUV010000071.1:0-9256 GCA_040007575.1 Gemmatimonadales bacterium | reverse complement strand
CGATGCACCAGAGACTAGTGATTAGGCCAAGGGTCCATGGCACGGCCGACCGTACCTCGGCAGCCTCGATGACATGCCCGCCCGGCACGGCAGCGCCGGCGGTGGCAAGAAGCTCCAGCAGGTGTAGGGCCAGGCCGGCGCCGCCTGCTAGAGATCGGCCAATTCCAGGCGACAGCGGAAAGACCAGGAGGCTGGCCAAGACCCCTGGCACAGCAACGGCGGCGAGCGGGATGGCGAAGAAATTGAGCACGATGCCGATTACCGCCACCGCTCCGAGCGCTGTCGCCGTTATCGGCGCGGTGGCCAGGGTCGCGCCGACGGACGAGCCCAGCATCCTCCACCAGGCCGACTCGCCCAGCGTACGGTCGGTCCACCGGCTGAAGGTGGTAGCTCCCCACAGGGCAGCAGCCGACAGCCACGCGCCCAGATCCGCGATCGCCCACGGATCCACCAGGAGAACACAGAGGCAGGTTGCCGAGAGCAGCGAGTTGGTCTCGGGACTGCGCTGACGCACCCGGCTCACTGCCAGAAGCGTGGCGAGGGCGGCTGCACGGGTAGCCGGCGCGGGCCAGCCCAGGAAGGCCACGTAGGCCACGCTGGTCCCGGCAGCGAGGGCCAAGGCTCCTCCCCTTCCCAGCCGAAGCATCCGGCAGAGGAGGAATACCCAGGCGGTGATCACTCCGACGTGGAACCCGGAAATCGAGAGGAGGTGCACCAGACCCGATTGCGCGAACCGGTCCTGAAGGGTCCGGTCGATCCCACCGCGCCGGCCCAGGATAAGAGCGTCAACCATCGGAGCCCTGTGACCGTACAGCGCTCGGCTGCTGTGGGCCAGCGAAGTACGAAGCCGAGCTCCCATAGCTGGACGCCCGGCCTTGGTTGCGACGTCGCCGACCAGGAGGATGCCGGAGGGTCGGCGGGCCACACCCGGCCGCGGGATCCACTGTCCGGTCA
The DNA here is from genome assembly GCA_040007575.1 of Gemmatimonadales bacterium. Classification (GTDB taxonomy): domain Bacteria; phylum Gemmatimonadota; class Gemmatimonadetes; order Gemmatimonadales; family GWC2-71-9; genus CAVVWJ01. The sequence goes on along the minus strand of JBDTUV010000071.1, from coordinate 8,302 downwards.
CCTCCACCGCCAGACCCGCGTCTACCGGGTGACCGGACGGCCAGCGGGAGGAAACCGGCCCGCTACACCGGGCGCGCAGCGGTTGCACACCGAGGAGGCCACCGGTCGAGTCTGCCGGCTCGAGGAGACGGACGGCAAGAGCCAGGCGCCCCGCCGGGAGCCTCGCGGCGCACTGGTCTGCTTCGCGAAGCCACGCGAGCTCGCCGCTCAGGCGACCGAGCAGACCGGCAGCCATCAGGAGGCTGGGGAGCGGGTTGCGAGCCAGCAATGCCGCGGCGAGCGTAACCACGACCACGCCGATGGGTCCACCAAAATGCAAAAGGCCGGTCACGAGACCGGCCCCGTAGGCGGTGGTGAACAGGATGGCGGGCCGCATTCTCATGGCGGCCATCCGACTACCCGGGGGCGACACCCCGACGCCGGCCACACCGAGGCGCTACCGAGATCTTGCGCAGAGCCTCCATGACTACGACCTCGATGGCGGCACGACTCTGTTCCTTCTCCAGATTGACTTCGGTTACCACCGCCCCCTCTCGCCTCGATACGTAGCGGGGCGGGACTCGATTGAGCGCGAAGGCGAGCACGTCGTCGCGACACAGGTCGCAACCGCAGTACGCCGGGAAGAGAGGGCGTAGCGTATCGTACGCCGCCATCACGTGATCTTCGACCAGATTCTTGATCACAGGACCGCCAGCTGAGAGTCTGCCCTGAGCGCAGCGAGGGGCCGGAGCACGGCCCCCGTAAACGTTGATCCCGTGGTACCCGTGAGCCGCACGTTGTGGTACTCCCCGATGGCGATTGCCGGCAGGTCCAGGAGAACGAGCTGGTTGGTCCGGGTCCGTGCCAGCATGAGACCGCCGCGCCGAGCGGGGCGCTCGACCAGCACTTCGTGACTTTCGCCAATGCGGGCCATGTTCTTCCGGCGCACGTTGGCACGTATGTCCTCGATGAGCCGGGCCAGCCGGTGCGATGCCACCTCGTCGGGAACGTGATCCTTGAGACGAACCGCCGGTGTGCCTTCCCGCACTGAATACTTGAAGGTGTATGCGTCGTCGAAGTCGGCCTCGGTGACCAGGCTGAGAGTCGCCTCGAACTGGTCCTCCCTCTCGCCGGGGAACCCGACGATGATATCGGTCGAGAGCGTGAGGCCGGGAATGGCGCGGCGGAGTTCAGCGACGACCTCCAGATATTGCTCGCGGGTGTAGCGGCGGAGCATGCGCTTGAGGACCGCGTTCGAGCCGCTCTGCACCGGCAGGTGGATGTGCTCGCAGACCGACGGTGTGCTTGCGATTGCTTCCACGACCCGGGGCGTGAAATCAGTGGGGTACGGGCTGGTGAACCGGAGTCGCCGCAGTCCATCGATGCGCCCCACGGCCCGGAGGAGGTCGCCGAAGTCGTGCTCGCCATCGTGATAGCTGTTGACCGTCTGCCCCAGCAATGTGACCTCGGTAGTGCCCTGCTCCACCAGGTCGGTCACTTCTTGTTGTACGTCCGCCAGTCTCCGGCTCCGCTCAGGTCCCCGCGTCTGCGGGACGATGCAGAAGGTGCAGCGGTAATCGCAGCCGCGCTGTACCGTGACGAATGCGGTCGGGCCCTTTTCCCGCACCGCAGGCACGTCCTCGTAGTGCTCCCAGGAGCGGAACTCGGTGTCGCTGACCCGCTGACCCGCCTGAGCCAGGCCGATCAGCTCAGGGAGGTTGCGGTACGCATCGGGACCGACGACCAGGTCTACTCGGGGTACCCTGGCCAGGAGTGCCGGGCCCAACCGCTGAGCCATGCACCCCACCACTCCCAGAACGCTGCCGGCGCGCTTGTGTCGCTGGAGCTCGCCCATGCGGCCGATCACCCGCTGCTCCGCATTCTCACGCACCGCACAGGTGTTCACCAGCATGACGTCCGCATCCTCGGGTTTGTCCGCGCGCGCGTAGCCCTCGCGACCGAGAACCCCGAACATCAGCTCGGAGTCCGCCACGTTCATCTGGCAGCCGAAGGTTTCGATGTAGACGCGTTTCAGCATGTCGAAATTATAGCGGGTCGAACTGACAGGCGGACTCTCCGGGTCTGACCGCCCGCCCGACCGTCCGCCCGCTCATGGCCTCACCAGAATCCCAAGTGACAGAATGAAGCCCTTCTCAGAATAGGCTCCCTCGGAGCGCCAGACATGCTCGAGCGCCAGGTCCAGCCCGGCACGTTGCTGAGCGAAGCGCAGGCCGCTCCCGACTGACACCCCATATTCCCGTCCATGCTGACCCGGCAGCAGAGGAAACGGCAGGGTGGCGTAGTGGGCGCCGAATCGCAGGGGACGTCGGTAAGGCCGCTTCGGATCCGAGGTGTATTCCGCGCCCACGGCTGCCTCCACCGTATTCTGCGCCCCGGTTCCGCCCTGGGCCAACAAATCACTGTTCGCACCAGACCAGGTGCGGACCAGCGTCTGACCGGCGATATCCAACCTAGCTGCCGGACGCCAGTGAAGGCCCAGGCCAAATGTGTAGGGTAGATCGATGGTCCCCACCCGGGCAGAATCGCGATCCAGGTTGACGTGACCGTCGGACCGGGCCACGGCGGAGACAGCGAAATTAGGTGCGAACTGGTGCGTCACTCCCACCGATACGCCGATACCGGCAAAGGATAGCTCAGACCTTTGACGGCTGGACAGATATTGGGGATCGTCGAACACCCGGGTCGAGGTCAGCCGGTTCGAGCCACTGAGGATGTGGAAACCCCCACCGACCGCCCACCGCGCTCCAAAACGGTAGACCCCGGCGATGCGGAAATCATTGAGGCCGCCCCGCGAGGAGAAGGTGTCCACCACCCCGACGGGAACTCCTCGCAGGTCGATGGTTTCCGCAGTCGCGAAGGTGAAGTCGCGGCTGGTGTAGTTCGAAAAGCTGAACCCCACCGCCGCTGGAAAGCGGTGGACCGGTCCCGCAACCATGAGCTGGGGGAAACGAGTGTCCCGGACCGACGCTGTTCCCGCTGGGTTCCTTACCTTCTGAAAGCCTTGGGTGATGGTGAACACACTGGTGAGGTTCAGCACGTTGGCCAGGGCCGCCGGGTTTTGACTCGACTCCGGGTCGAAGAGTCCAAAGGCGCCACCAGTACCGATCGAACGAACCGCGAGGGCCCGGCCCGGGTAGCCTAGCCCGCGTGCACCGAACTGGGGCGATTGTGCCCTCACCGCAATGGGCACGATCGCGAACAGGAATAGGACAAGAGCTCGGCGCACCTAGGGAGTCTCGAAGGGGAATGAGAGCAGGTAGCTGATGCGGAGCCGCGGCCGGAGCGCCGGGTCTGCTGCGCGCGTCGAATAGAAGACCGGCCGTGAGAAGCTGGCGGCCTCCGGCGTGAGTGACAGGAACAGAGCCGTCGGCCGGGTGGTGGCGCCGAGCCAGAGCTCCACCACCCGCACCGCCTCGAGGCTGGCGGTACTGGTTCCGATCTCCAGTGTATCCTCCGCTACCCGCCCAAGGACGGAGTTCAGAGGCGATTTTGCCCCCACATCCGCCAGGACCGCCAGTCCGAGCAGCCGGGGTCGGTCGGTCGGCAGCCCCGTAACCGGGGCTACTGCGGTCAACTCGAGCGTGGCACGAACTATCGAGGCCGAATCGCGGATCCGCGAGGGCAGATTGAACCGGAGCAGCGCTCGCGCGGACGCTGCGCCGCCCACCGCGAGCAATGTCGAATCGACGACCTGGGGAACCTCGGAGACATAGGTGTTGAACGAGGGGCCCACCGGAAGCGTTCGGAGCTTGGCGGTCCCGGTATCAGGGACCTCGAGCGTGACGTACGTGGTGAAGGTTGGACCGGTGCCCCCAGCAAGCGCGCCTAGCCGTACACCCGTCGCTGTGGGTACGTCGATTCGAATGCCAAGGGCCAGCCGCCCGCTATCCGAGGCCGGTATCTCCACTCGGCTGAGGTCGGCGCCCTGAAAGACGGTGCGGACCGTACCGGCATTGAGACTGTCAGGTACGTCGATCGTGGCGATGAGGCTGTCCGGAATGAACGCGGGAGCGACATCGGCGAAGGTCGTGGTCGAGTCGAACGAGGGCGTCAGCCGGTATAAGAGGAGCTTGAGCCCGGCGAGGTTAGTGTCGCGCGCGGCGACCGTCAGGCTGAAGGCGACCGAATCGATCGTGTAGGTGCGGGCCGTGTCTCTTACGGTCACTGTGCCGGTGCGGGCGAGGAAGCGCACCAGGCCGCGCTCTTCGAAACCTTGAAGTCCGTTGGAGACCAGGAGCGAGGCGGCCTCGTGCGGCTGGACATATCCGACGAAGCTGCTGTCAGCCCCGCTGATGGCGGTAAACACCTCATCGAAGACCTGGGGCTGCCCGCCGGGGCAAAGCGCGGGACAATCCGCCGGGGCGGTCAGTTTTTCCTGACAGGCAGCGAGGGTGACGACAGCCAGAAGTCCGCCGATCCCCCCCTTCACCGAAGCTGCTCCGGACCAAACGCGGCCGGCAGCAGATCGGCCAGGCGCCAGCGCACGGTCCCCCGTGACCCGACTCCATCGATGGGCAGATCGAGACCGAATTCCGCCAGCACCTGACGGCAGGCGCCACAGGGAGCCGCCGGCGGATCCACATCGGACACTACCACGGCGCGCCGGAATCGCGTCACCCCCGCGCTCACCGCGGCGCAGACGGCCGCCCGTTCGGCGCATATCGTCAGCCCATACGAAGCGTTTTCGACGTTGCAGCCGCTGAAGACAGCCCCGTCATGGCTCTCGAGCGCCGCACCCACCCGGAAGTTCGAGTACGGTGCATACGCGCGAGCCTGGGCACTTCGTGCGGCGGAGATCAGAGAATCAGTCAAGCCAAACCTCGGATAGAAAAGAGGTGCCGGCAGCCACTGCCGGTACCCCGAGAAACTCGGCCACGGTCTGGCCGATGTCGGCGAAGGTGCGACGTCGGCCCAGATCTGCTGGGCGCACCCTGGGGCCGAACACGAGCAGCGGAACGATCTCGCGCGAGTGATCGGTGGACGGCGTGGTCGGGTCGTTGCCGTGATCGGCGGTAAAGATAACGAGGTCGTTCTCGCGGACCCCCTTCAGCAACCGGGGAACGCTCCGGTCAAGTTCCATGAGACCGCGGTTGAAGCCTGCGACGTCGTTTCGATGGCCCCACGTCTGATCGAACTCGATCACGTTGGCCAGAAGCAATCCCCGGTTCATCGCGGCCAGGGCTCCCTCGATCAGCGCGTACGCCTCTGCGTTGGTCTCGGTGTGAATGCTGGTGATGCCACGGCCAGCGAACAGATCATCTACCTTGCCGACCCCCACCCGCGGTATCTGCCGCTCGGCCAGCCGATCGAGCAGGGTAGGACCGGGTGGAGGCAGGCTGAAGTCTCGCCTGCTACCGGTCCGCTTCCAGGCACCGGCCTCTCCGACGAACGGGCGGGCGATCACTCGGGAGACGCCGAATTGCCCGCCGAGGAGCTCCCGTGCGGTTGCGCAGGCGGTATAGAGCTCCCCCAGCGGAACCGTTCCCTCGTGCGCAGCAATCTGGAAGACACTGTCCGCCGAGGTGTAGACTATCCAGCTGCCGGTCCGCAGATGCTCCGCTCCATACTCGTCCAGCACCGCGGTTCCGGAGGCCGGCTTGTTGCCAAGTACCCCGCGGGCGGTGAGCCGGGCAAACTCATCGATCACTGCCGAAGGAAAGCCACGGGGAAACGTGGGAAATGGTGCATCCAGCAGGAGGCCACAGATTTCCCAGTGGCCAGTCGTGCTGTCCTTGCCTGGACTCGCCGGCTCGCAGATCCCGTACGCGGCACCCGGCGTCGGTACTGGGGCCACGCCGGCCAGGTCGGCACAGTGGCCCAGCCCCAGGGCCTCGAGCCGCGGAAGCGAAAGCCCTCCCACCGCCCGGGCCACATTGCCTAGCGTATTGCTGCCGGCATCTCCGTAAGCCTCGGCATCACGGGCTGCACCGACTCCTACACCGTCGAGAACGATGATTGCCGCGCGGCGCATCAGGCCTTCGGCATGGTCTGCACGAAACGGAAGCGAAGCCCCGTGACCGCTTGATCAAGGAGCTGCTTCTCATCGGGGTCGAGGCGGCCCGAGGTCTTCTCGGCCAGCATGCCCAGCGTGTCGATCAGGGTCTGTGCCAGCTCGCGCGCGCTGCCGATCCCTTCCGCACCCGGCGGCAGCTGCCCGCTGAGCGCGGCCTCGGCCTGGTGAGACAGGCCCAATACGAGCGACGCGAAGTGAGGGTTCACCGTTCACTCCTGTAACAACGAGCTAGTCGCGGTCCGAGCCTGGTCAACAGCTCGTAAGAGATAGTTCCTGCAGCTTCGGCTTGCTGATCGAGCGAAATGAGCCCGCCAAACACGGTGGCCACGTCTCCGGGCGCTACCTTCTCCCCAACTGCCGCCATGCACATATCCATGGTGACCCGTCCAATCACAGGTGCTATCCTGCCGTTCAACTCGATTTGACGTCTGGAACGTTCCGGACCAGCGGCTGGGCTCCCACGGGGCACTCCGTCCGCGTAGCCTACCGCGACCGTTGCGACTGTTGTCGGGCGCTCGGCTCGCCAGGTCGCGCCGTACCCGACTGTGTCTCCCACAGCGATTGTGCGGACCGCCACGACACGAGCTCGTAAAGCCGCAACCGGCTGCGGCGATGCCGATCCGGCCTCGCCACCGTAGAGATAGATGCCGGGCCGTACCAGATCAGCGGCGAAGATTTTCCCCCGCAGCGCTGCGGCACTGTTGGCGGCATGAATCAAGGATGGGCGTCGCGGGAGGGTACGAAGCACCTCCTGGAAGCGATCCCACTGACGCCGGGTAGTATCTGCGTCGGACTCGGCCGCAAGAAAGTGGGTGAAGGCACCTTCCCAGCCCTGCGCGGTCTGGAGCAAGGTGGCCAAGCGGCTGAGGCTGGCTCGATCGTCCCATCGTATACCCGCCCTGCTCATTCCGGTGTCGACTTCAACGTGGAACGGTCTTCCGCCGCGTGCGAGCCAGCTCTCGAGGGCCGAGACATCACCGATGGAGGGCCGCAGGTCGAGATCGAGATACTGCCCGATGCACTGCGGCAGCAGCGGTGTCAAAACCAGGATCGGTCGGGTGATCCCGGCGCCGCGCAGCGAACGAGCCTCCTCGACCGAGGCCACACCGAAGCCCCATGGATCGACCGACTCGAGGGCCCGCGCCACTTCCGCTGCGCCCAGTCCGTAGCCGTTAGCTTTGACCATTGGCAGCAGCCGGCTGCCGGAGACCGCGGCCACCGTGCGCGCATTCGCTACCAGCGCTGCCAGGTCGACGTCCACCCAGGCGCGTGTCGTCTCGGGGGAAAAGGTCATGGGCGAGCCGGCGGTATGATATTCGTCGCGGGGGATAAATGCAAGACAGTTCAGCGCTTGGACGCGCGATGACGATGGTTCGCGACCTTCGGAAAAGGTGCCCCTGGGATCGGGCGCAAACCCGGGAGACGCTTCGTCCCTACCTGGTCGAGGAAGTCCTGGAGCTGGACCACGCACTCGGTGAAGGACAACCCGATGACATCCGCGGAGAAGTCAGTGATCTGCTGCTGCACTTGGCCTTTCAGCTCGTCATCGCCGAGGAGCTACGCGAGTTCACCAGTGACGACGTAGCCGGTGAGCTGGAGAAAAAGATGCGGCGACGACACCCCCATCTGTTCGACCTGGGCGACGCCGAGCCATGGGCGCACATCAAGCGACGGGAACGCATGGGCCACGTGCTCCGCGGACTCATTCCCACCCTGCCGTCGCTCCTGATGGCGTACCGGCTCCAGGAGCGAGCCGCTTCGGTCGGATTCGACTGGCCGGATGTGAACGGGCCGCTCGACAAGATTCGCGAGGAGCTCACCGAGGTCGAGGCCGAGCTGCGTACGACCACCAGTGCCGGTGACCTGCGAGGGGAGAACGATCCTAGTACCCCGGGCCGAGCGCCGAGCGAAGCGCTGGTGGACGAGATCGGTGATCTGCTGTTCGCGGTGGTCAACCTCGCGCGGAAGACAGGCGTTCAGCCTGGCCTTGCGCTCGATCGAGCCAATCGAAAATTCCGCGGTCGCTTCGAGCAGATCGAGCAGTTGGCTGCAGAGCGCGGAATCGATGTGTCGTCAGCGGGGCTGGAGGTGTTGGACACGCTTTGGGATGAAGTCAAAAGCGTGAACAGTGAACGGTGAACAGTAAACGGGCCACCACCCAACCCCGTTCACCCTTCACCGTTTACCGTTTACGCTTTGTCTACGGGTATAGACGATGGATCTGCCTTGGGAACGCGATAGCTTCTCGAATGTGGGCGATCCCGCAGATCCAGGCCACCGTGCGCTCGA
>JBDTUV010000070.1:0-9268 GCA_040007575.1 Gemmatimonadales bacterium | reverse complement strand
GGGGCGCTTCTCCTCCACCACGTGCACACGCCGCCGCCACGACCGCCAGCGCGCGCCGAGCAGCCCATCCCCCGGCGCTCGACCAGCTGGTACTCTCGTGTCTGGCGAAAGATCCCGCCGAACGGCCACAATCGGCGAGGGAACTGGCGAGACGGCTGGGGGAGATCAGCGGGGCAGGCGTATGGAACGAAGAACGGGCTCGCGAGTGGTGGTCCAAGCATCAGCCCGCCCGGGCCTGAACTGAAAAAAGCAGAGATTCACTCACACGAGAAAGCAGGTCTGTTATGCAATCCCTGAAGGCACTGATCGAGCGCACCAACCGAAAGGCGCTGAAGCAGGTTGACGTGCGGGTCACCATTACCGACTCGACCTCGGGCCGCCAGGCGTCGTGGCGTGGAGAATTCATGTCCCGTACAGCGGACGGCTTTCTGCCCAGCGAGCGGATCTGGCTGACGCTCGACAACGGGCAACGCGGCATGGCCAACATCAGCGAGACCCACTTCAACAGTCGCACGCCGGACGCGACCCTGATTCAGTTCCTGGGCAAGGGCCCGCTGGTCTAGCCTTCGTCGCGGGTCCGCTCCAACGCGGCATGCTGCGGCTGATGACGTAGATTCCGGGCTGGTGCATCTCACCCTGGCCCGGAAGCCTCTTGATGGCGACACCTCGCCCATTGACCCGCCTGCGTAAACTCTGCCTCGCCCTGCCCGAGGCGCACGAAGTCGAGGCCTGGGGTGAGCCCACCTTCCGGGTACGCAACAAGTTGTTTGCCATGTACGCTGGCGCGGGGAACCACCATGGCGCCGGCCGTGCGGCCGTGTGGTGCAAGGCGTCCCGGATGAATCAGGCCATGATGGTCGAGGCCGAGCCGCGGCGATTCTTCGTGCCCCCGTACGTGGGACCGAGTGGTTGGGTCGGAGTGTGGCTCGATGGCCCGGTGGCCTGGGATGATCTGGGCGACCTGCTGCGCGATGCGTACCGGTTGGTCGCACCCAGGCGCCTCGGCGCCCTGGTCCGCGAAAGCTCACCCGTCCCCACCCGCCATGAGTCGTGACCTTGGCCATCCGTGTCGTGTGCCTCGGTACCCCTCGCCAGGACGATGAGGGCATCCGCCTCGGCACCGTGCGCCGTCCTCCTCGGGGAGAATGGCCGGTCTCGGTCTCAAGGATGCCCGAGTGGTGGACCATGGCGGCGCCTGGTCGGTCTACTTCTCTGATCCATCGGGGCATCGGCTGGAAGTCACGACCTACGAAGTCGGCCCGGTCCGAGCCGCGCGAGGTGCGGGCCAGCCCTGGTCAGACTAATTGAAGTCTTCCGGCGATGGTGGGCGAAAGATCAGGTCGGGGATTGTGCCGACCCGCGCAATAGCGCAGGCGGCCAGGTATGTGGCGGTCCTGCTAGGTGGCTTCATCGCAGGGGGGCGGATCGTGCGCGCCGTGCATGCCTGGCGCGAATGGCACACCTGGAACGAGGTGGATCCATCAGGCGCGGAGGCCTACCGGACCTTCTTCCTGGTCGACCTCGGCGTTGTGGCCCTGACAGTCGCCACCGCGGGGCTGGTGTGGTGGCTCCTGCGCTCGTCCCCGCCTAAGGGGCAACCGTGACCGGCCGGCTGTTGCCGCCATCGGTAAGGAATCGAACTGGGCCGTCGCTGCGGCGGGCCCAGATGGTGAGATACTTGGAATAGGTGGGTACCGCGCCCTTGCTGGTGATAGTGGCCTCGCCCACGGTCCAGCCGAGGTCGCCGCTCCCTGAGGCGCCGGCAGCGACTGGGTGCCACCGCCACACCGCGGGGAAGTCAACCGCGCGGCCGATGGCCTTGGGACCCCGGGTGAGCAGTCCTCGATCGCCGAACGTGACCGCGTCGGGTGCCGCCCACCGCTCGAAGGCCACAGCGGCACCACTGTCGGCTGCCAGCCGGGCGAATGCGAGATCGGCGGCGACGAACGGACCGCTGTTGCTCCGCGCCTCGATGGCCTTTCTACTCACCGCTACTTCGCCGCTGACCGCCGGCCTGGGCAGCCGGCGCAAGCCGGCAAACACCAGCGCGGCCATGGTCCAGCGGGTCCCGTCTCTTCGCCACGCCGCGATGTAACTGCCGATCTCGGGCTTGAGTGCGGTGCTGCTGTCGCTGGCCACTGCGACGCCCCATGTCATCCCGAGGCTCGAGTCGCGGGCGAGCTCGATGCCGAGTGGCTGCCAGGTGAGCCGAAGCGAGTCGGTGTGGAGCAGGGTTAGAAAACGCATCAGGTCTGAGGTTCCGGCCACGACGGGAGCACCGGGCCAGAGCAGTATTCCGTCTCGGTGAATGCTGCCGAGAAGGGCGCCCGCGAACCCTGAGTCCCGGCTCAGCTCCGCGGTGGCCCGTTCGGCATTCAAGATCGCGCTCATTTGATCCTGGGCAGCAATGCGATGTCCTGAGGTGAGCATCAGCGCGCAGATGCCGGCGCCCGCCACCCGACGAGCTCGAGTTCTCATCGAACCTCCGTTGCCCTCAAAGCCTGTGGAATTGTCGTTTCTGTCCCCCTACGCGCCCGGGTAGCACAGGATTCACTAGCTTACTGCATGCATCCCAGAATCGCGGAGCTGATCGCTTACGTCCAGCTGCAACGCGTGGCGCTCTTCGGCGCCCTCTGCCGCATCCCCGAGCCGCTGCGCGACCGCCGGGTCGATGCGAACACCTGGTCGGCCGCGGAGGTGCTCGAGCACCTGCATGTGGTCGAGAGCGGCATCGCCCGGCTGCTCACTCGCTCACTGGAGCGCGCCAAGGCCGCTGGTCTCGCACCGGAAAACGAAGTCGGCTCGGTGCTGGCCTCGCTGGATCCACTCCGCCTCAACGACCGCAGCCGCCGGATGAGTGCGCCCGAGCTTGTCATGCCGCGGGGGGAGCTCACCGCCGCTCAGGGAATGGTGGCGCTGACGGAATCCCGCCAAGCACTGATTTCCGCGCTCCAGGAGGCGGACGGCCTTGCCCTGGGCCAGGTCACGCGGATCCATCCCACGATCGGCCCACTCAACCTGTATCAATGGGTGCTATTTGTGGGACAGCACGAAGCGCGGCATGCTGATCAGCTCCAGGACCTCGCGCGCCGGCTCGAGTCCTAACCATGCTCGGCGGCGGTATCACCGACTCGACTCTCTGCGAAGGGGTGAATCATGTTGATCTGCCAATGGCATCTCGACATCCTCTATGGCAAGCAGGCGGAGGCTGTCCGGGCCATGCGAGCCTGGGGGGCCGAGAAGTTCGCCAGCTCTGAGTTCCGCCGGGCCCGGGGCGCGCGCCTGCTGGCCGGCTTCGTCGGTCCGTCGGCCTCACACATCGTGGACGAGTACACCTTCGACCCGCTGGCCGATTTTGAGGCGGCGCTGGCGAGCATGGCCGCTCCCCAGTTCCGCAGCCATCCGGATGCCCTGGGTCCTTTCGTGGTGCCGGGCTCCCAGCACTGGGTCGTCTACCGGGTTCTGGAGTAGCTGCAGGGCTGTTGCGGCGGAAAAAGGTTCGAGGTACACTGTGCGCTTCTCATGATTCGAGGGAGCCTGCATGGCCGACAAGAAGATCATTGCCGTAGTCGGTGCAACCGGAGCGCAGGGCGGCGGGCTGGTACGCGCGATTCTTGCCGATAAACAGGGACCGTTCCGGGTTCGCGCGCTCACCCGCGACGTCAACTCCGAGAATGCCAAAGCGCTCGCGAAGGCCGGTGCCGAGGTCGTCGCCGCAGACATCGACGATCCAAAGAGCCTGGACCGAGCGTTTACCGGAGCGTACGGCGCCTTCCTGGTCACTTTTTTCTGGGCCCATTTCTCGGCCGAGAGGGAAACCGCCGAGGCCCGGTCCATGGCCCAGGCCGCCAAGCGCGCCGGACTGCAGCATGTGATCTGGTCAACGCTCGAGGACACCCGGAAATTTGTGCCCCTCACCGACAGCCGCATGCCCACGCTGATGGGCAAGTACAAGGTCCCCCATTTCGATGGCAAGGGAGAGGCCGACCGCACATTCACCGATACCGGCGTGCCCACGACTTTCCTGGTGACGTCGTTCTACTGGGAAAACCTCATCTTCTTCGGGATGGGGCCGAAGCGGGGGCCGGATGGTAAGCTGGCCTTTACCCTCCCAATGGGCAGCAAGAAGCTGGCGAGCATTGCGGCCGAGGACATCGGCAAGGCGGCATACGGCATCTTCCAGAAGGGGCGGGATCTGCTCGGAAAGACGGTCGGAATCGCCGGCGCCCACATGACTGGGGCGCAGATGGCGGCCTCTCTCGGCAAGGCGCTCGGCCAGGAGGTGCGCTACAACGCCGTGACGCCGGAGCAATACCGTGGCTTCGGCTTTCCAGGTGCGGACGATCTCGGCAACATGTTTCAGTTCAACCAAGAGTTCGAGCAGGTCTGCCTGAACGGTCGCAGTCTCGACGCCGGCCGGGCGCTCAACCCGGCGATGCAGACGTTCGATGGCTGGCTGGCCACAAACAAGCAACGCATTCCGGTGGAATAGACCCACGCCATCTGGAGGTCCTATGCTCGGCGGAAAGGGTTGGGACGAGTGGATCACGCAGTATGGCCGCAGTCATCAGCACCCGATGAACCGCTTCTGCCACACGCTCGGCATACCGCTCATCGCCCTCTCGATCCCACTGTTCGTGGTAGCGCTCTGGGTGGACGGATTGTGGGTGGTTGCCACAGCCCTGTTCGTGCTCGGCTGGGTCTTTCAGTTCGTGGGCCATGCTGTGGAGGGGAAGCCTCCCGAGTTCCTGCACGACTGGCGCTTCTTGTTCGTGGGCCTCAGATGGTGGGTGGCGAAGATCCGCGGGCGGGCCTAAACGGCGCCTTCTCCGCCGTTCTCCACGACGTACGCCTCCATTGCGAAGTACTCGGCCAGGCCGAGGCGGTCGAGCTCCGCTGCCGTCCCCTTGTTCCGCGCCTCTACCCGCTGCCAGAACTCCCGCTCGTCCGGTCCCGGAAACGGGGCCGTGTCCTTCTGTGATTGGTGCTTGAAGATCGCCTGGATCTTGAGCCGGAGCTCTTCCTGCGAGAGAGGCACCAGCCAGGTAGCCTCCGTGACGGGCCACTCCTGCCATGCCCCTCGATAGAGCCACACCTCAGGCCGCTCCAGGCCGCGGAGGACGGACTGCTGCAGGGCACGCTGAATGGCTTCCTTGCAGAGCCGGTGGGTTCCGTGAGGGTCCGAAAGGTCCCCGGCGACGAACACGAAGGCGGGACGAATCTCCTCCAGCAGCGCCCGCACGATGTCCACATCGTCCTCGCCGATGGGATCCTTCTTGACCTTGCCGGTGCGATAGAACGGAAGGTCGAGGAATCGGGCAGCCCGCTCGTCGAGCCCCAGCGTGCGAATGCCTGCCACGGCCTCGGACTCCCGGATCATCCGCTTGGTGTCCTGTACCTCGGGAATGTCCACGTCCCCCGCCTGCTTGCCCGCGAGAAACCGGTCGATCCGCGCGCCCAGATCGTGGGCGGCGTCCTTCGGTAAGCGCTGCTCCAGTGCCAGGCGCCGCATGAAATCAACGTGCCGGCGAACGTCGTGATCGAACACCGCCAGGTTACCACTGGTCATGTAGGCGACGGTGATCTCGTTCCCGTTCACCGCCAGCTTATGCAGGATGCCACCCATGGAGATGACGTCGTCGTCCGGGTGGGGCGAGAAGCAGAGGATGCGCTTCCCTCGGGGCAGCTTCGAGCGGCCCCTGATCTTGGCGCCGAGCGCGTTGAACACCTCGCCGTTGAGCGCGCCCGGCGAGCCGTACCTCGCGACCAGAGCCGACAGCCGGTGCTCGGCGTAGTCACCCTGGGTGAGCTTGAGGATCGCCTTGCCGCTCTGGTGGGACAGCCATACGACCGCACGCACTACCAGGCTGCTGGTCCACTCCACCGGGCCGAGGAGCCAGGGCGTGGCCATCCGGGTCAGCCCCGCGGCAGCAGGTCCGTCCAGGTAGAACGTGGTGTTGGGGTGCTGCTGGAGGAAGGTGGCGGCAACCTCGTGATCGACCTCGCCCTCGACCGCCCGCCGAACGATCTCGGACTTGTGTTCCCCGGTGGCGAGCATCAGGATCTCGCGAGCGTCGAAGATGGTCGCGACACCCATGGTGATCGCTTCCCTGGGCACGTTCTCCTCGCCGAAGAAGTCCGCGGCGGTGTCCTTTCGAGTCACCAGATCGAGTGTCACGACTCTGGTGCGGCTTTCCGCTCCCGACCCGGGCTCGTTGAATCCGATGTGACCGGTGCGTCCGATTCCTAGAATCTGGAGGTCGATGCCACCGGCCGCGCGAATCCCCTGTTCGTAGCGCTGGCACTCGGCCTCGACTTCGTCCCGCCTGACGTCACCTCGTGGGATGTGGACGTTCGCCGGGGGAATGTCGAGCTGCGAGAAGAGGTTCTCCCACATGAACCGATGGTAGGAGTGGATGCTTCCTGGATCCATCGGGTAGTACTCGTCCAGATTGAACGTGACCACATCGGCAAACGTGAGCGTCTCGTCCCGGTGCATGCGAATCAGCTCCCGGTACACCCCGATGGGAGTCGAGCCGGTGGCCAGGCCAAGGACCGGACGCTTCCCGGCGGCCCGACGCTCCTTGATCACCTGAGCGATTCGGCGCGCTACCAGGCAGCCTATCCGGTCGTGGTCGTCGACGATGACCGTGCGGATGCGCTCCTGGCCGGGGCGCGTCTCGGTGGGAGGTGGCTTCATATGTGGAAAAGTATCGGATGCCGGGGGCAGACCCTACACCGGGCGAGCCCTACCCCATCCTGGGGGTACCTGGGGGCGAACTACCGATGGCCGCCTCCAGGAGAATCGACTACCGAGGAATGTCGGCTGGGGCGTTCCCGAAGTGAGCAAACGAACGTAGTATGAAGCGGGCTCACGCTCATGTCAGGGTGCCGCCCGCCCATGGAAAGCGAGGAATAGTGGACAAGGAACCGGCGCTGCACACCGCCGAGGATGCGTCGCTCGGGGAGCTGTGGCGGGCCAGCTGGAAGCTCCTGCTCACGCTTGCCGTCCTGGGCCTTCTCGCGGTGCCCCTGATCCGGGAGTTCCCCCTGGGCGGACAGAGTACCCGGACGGCCTTGCTTGCCTGGCTGTTAGTGGGGCTCGCCATGTATTGGCTCTACGCCGGAATGGGGTACCGGCCCCTGCTCCTACTCCAGTTAATGCTGTTCTCGACCGCCGCGGCCCTGCTCAGTGCCAAGCTGCTACTGGTGGCGGTCGACATCAACCGGCTTACCGTCCTGCGCTACCTCGCACGGGGATTGATCCTGGTGGGAGCCGCATGCGCCATTGCCAATCTTGGAGCCATGCTGATCATGTTTTGGCGCCGGTCGCGGGAAGACCCGGCCTTGCCCGGCAGCCAGCGCCGCCTTTGATCGATCCGCCGGTCGAGTGGCGCCGCGGCGAATTCATCGTTTCGACCGACCGCAGCCGGATCGATCAGAACTCCGCTCTCGCCCTCCTGCGTACCACGTTCTGGGCCCCCGGTATGGACCCCGCCGTTCTCGCCCGCGCCATCGCCAATTCAGTTTGCTTCGGAGTCTATCACCGAGAGGTCTTGGTGGGATTCGGCCGCGCGGTGACCGATCTATCCACCTACGCCTACTGGACGGACGTCGTGATTGACGAGGGCTGCCGGGGTCAGGGACTGGGGCGGTGGCTTTCCGAGTGCATGCTGGCTCACCCCGATCTCCAGCGTCTGCGGCGGGTGGCTCTTCTCACCCGCGACGCGGAGGCACTCTATGCTGGAATCGGCTTTACCGGCGGCCCCGGATCGCTGATCTATATGGAGCATCGCTCATGATGACGCGCTGGCTGCTGGCCGGTTTTCACCTGCTCGCCCTGGGAATCGGGCTCGGTGCCGTCTGGGCACGCGGACGGGCACTCACTTCGCGCCTAGACCCGATGGGACTTCGCTCCGTCTTCGTGGCCGACAACTTTTGGGGAGCGGCCGCCGGCCTGTGGCTCGTTAGCGGGCTATGGCGTCTCCTGGCCGGGCTGGAGAAGGACACCGCCTACTACTTCCACAACCACAAGTTCCTGGGCAAGATGGCGCTCTTTGCCATCATCCTGGCCTTAGAGATCTGGCCCATGATCACGCTCATCGGTTGGCGCCGACGGGTGGCGCGGGGGGAGCAGCCCGCCACTGGCGCCGCACCACTGCTTGCCCGCTTGAGCTTTGTGCAAGCAGGCCTGGTCATCCTGATGGTCTTCCTCGCCGCGGGGATGGCCCGCGGATATGGTGCTTCCTTGCCGTCTCACTAGCAGACTCCGGAGGACAGCATGCAACATCTGAACGCGTCTCGCGTCATCCTGGGTGGTCTCGCCGCAGGTCTGGTCATGAATATCATCGATGCGATCACGAACGGGTTTCTGCTCGGAGCTCGGTGGAAAGCAGAGACGGATGCGCTGAACCCAGGCCTCATGGCCGAGATGAACGACGCCTCGGGCACGCTGGGGTGGGTCATCGTGGACTTCATCCTTGGCATCCTCACCGTCTTGGTGTACGCCGGCATCCGTTCCCGGTTCGGGCCCGGTCCCCGCACGGCGCTGAGGGCGGCGCTGGTCATCTGGCTCGCTTCACATGCGGCGTACGCTTCATACGCATTCATGGGGTACTACTCCTGGTCCCTGATTGTCGCGAGCAGCCTGGGTGGTTTGGTCGCCGCCATCGCCGGCGGCTACGTTGGGGCTCGGCTCTACACTGAGGCCGCGTCGTAATCGTCTAAGACACTAATATTACGTCACTTAGGTGGTTGCAGCTAATGTAGTGCTGGAAGATTTTTACGGAGAAGAGTCAATGCCGGCATACGTGGTCCTCGATATCGAGGTGACCGACGCGGAGGCCTTCGCGAAATACAAGGAGCTCGGTCCTCCCGCTGTGGCGGCCTATGGCGGCCGCTATCTGGCGCGCGGCGGGAAGGTGGAAACTCTGGAGGGATCCTGGATGCCCTCGCGCCTCGTCATCCTCGAATTTCCCACTGTTGAGTCAGGAAGGGCCTGGTGGGCTTCGGCCGAGTATGGACCAGCCAAGGCCCTCCGTCAGGCCTGCGCTCGCACGGAACTGCTTCTGGTCGAAGGTGTGTCCCCGGTGCTTCGCTAGTCGGGTGCGTGCCCGGGCCTTGCCCAGGTGCAGCCACAAGGATTCTTTACGCCCACATAGAAACGGAGACGCATCACGGCGACGGAGGGCTGATGGCGAAGCCAAACTTTGTGGAGCAGGTAGCCACTCTCAACGCCACCCTGAGTGCGGTCGAGGAGCAGCTGGCG
>JBDTUV010000069.1:0-9293 GCA_040007575.1 Gemmatimonadales bacterium | reverse complement strand
CATAAGGATCGGAAGCTCGGGCCGGCGCGCCCGCAAGCGACGGAATGTCTCGGCTCCTCCCATTCGGGGCATGGAGAGATCGAGCAGGACCGCCGTCACGCTGTCGCCCACCTCCTCCATGATCTCGAGCGCGCGGCGCCCGTCTTCCGCGCCGATGGTCTGGAAGCCGATCTCCTGCAGGATTCGCTCGGCCACTTCACGCACCCCCTGCTCGTCCTCGACCACCAGGATCGTGCCGCTCCCCTGCCAATCGCTACGATCAGCGGTGGGCTTCCCGACTTTGCGCGCGGCCCCTCTAGCCGCGGGAAAGAGCACCCGAAACGCAGTGCCCTCGCCGGGAGCGGTGCGAACCCGGATCAGTCCGTGATGGCTGCGGACAATTCCCATGACGGCGGCCATGCCCAACCCGCGTCCAGTAAACTTGGTGGAGAAAAACGGATCGAAGATGCGGCTCAGTGTGTCCGGGGTCATGCCACTGCCGGTATCGCCGATCTCGAGGTACACCAGGGGCTCGTCACTCGCACCCAATGGGCCCTCGCCCTCCAGCCGCACCCCGAAGTGCTGGTCGTCCAGGTCTTCGAGCCGGGTGACCCCGGTCCGGAGAGTGATGGTGCCACCGGTTTCACCGAGCGCATCCGAGGCATTGGTGATGAGGTTCATCACGATCTGGCGGATCTGGGTGGGGTCGGCGCTCACCGCTGGGAGCGTGGGGGAGAGCTCCCAGGCCAGAGTCGCCTGCTTCGAGATTCCAGTGCGAAGCAGGGTGGCCATCTCCCTGACCTCGGTGGAGAGATCGAGATTGCGCACGACGAAGGCGCCCTTGCCAGAGTAGGCCAGCAGCTGCCGGGTCAGGTCGGCGGCGCGGAGGGTGGCCCGCACCACTTCCTCGATCGGCTCCCGGGACGGTGACCCGGAGGCAAGGTTGCTGAGGGCAATGTCCGCGTTTCCCAGCACGACATGGAGCAGGTTGTTGAAGTCGTGGGCGATCCCGCCGGCCAGCACGCCAATGCTCTCCAGCTTCTGCACGTGGCGGGACTGGGCCTCACTGAATTCCGCCGCCCGGCGTGCGGTCTGCTCTTTCTCCCCCAGCTCCTGTGCCAGGCGATGGGCATCGCTCAAGTCAGCGGTGCGGGCCGCAACCCTGGACTCCAGCTCGCGGTTGAGGGCGCCAATCCGCCGGGCCATCTCTTCCCGCTGGGTGACGTCCTGCACCAGCCAGCGGATGACGCGGGGCTCCCCCCGGTGGGCCTGGCGGACGGAGTAGGTAAGCTCGGCGTCCAGCTGCCCCCCATCCCGGGGCTGAAGCTTAAAGGCGGCCGTGTGGTACTCGGCGCCGGATCCCAACCCACTCAGAAGCGAGCGAAAGCGCGGCCGGTCCTCGCTGGCGATGTATGCCGCCAGCGCCTTCCCGCCCAGAAATGTCGGCGGGACGCGCAGGAGGGCGGAGGCGGACCGGTTGGCCTGGCGGACGATTCCGCTCGGATCGGTGACCAGATAGGCGCCAGGGGCAAACTCGAAGAGCTCCTGATAGCGGCGCCGCTCGCGATCGAGCTCGAGATGGGTAGCCAAGAGCTCTTCGTTCTGCTGCCGTAGCTCCTCCTCGGCGACCCGAAGCTCCTCCAGGGCCACTTTCAGATCTTCCACCGTCTCGCTGGAAGCGAGGGTGTCAGAGCCGGCCAGAGCGCTGATGCGCGCCTGCATCGCCTGGATGCGGTCGGTGTGCTCTTCCCGGTTCACCGCGGGCCTCCGACCCAGCCCGGACCGTCCTCACATCTTGCCATCGGCCTCTTCCATCAGGAGAATGACGCCCCGCGGGTCTCCGCCATTTGGGTCGGCTAGCTGGGTGCAGGTCACCTTGACCCTTATCGGTTTGCCTCGCCGGTTGATCGCGTCCAACACCACCTCATTGAATTCCGTGTCGCTCGACAGGCATGCCTGGATCGGTCCCTTGAGCTGATCCACCGGGAGGCCGATGTCGAGATTCAGGAAATTCCTGCTCTGTACCTCTTCAGCGCGCAGGCCCCACAGGTCCTCGGCCCGGCGGTTCCACTTCTGAATGTAGAAATCACGGTCCAGCATCACCACACTGCCCCGCAGGCTGGTGAAAATGGACTCCAGGAAGGTATTCAGCTGAAGGACCTGGCTCCCCCGCTCGCGCGCTTCCTCATTGATGGCCTGGAGCTCCGCGTTGGTAGCCTGAAGCTCCGCGTTCATGGTCTCCAGCTCTTGGTTAGTGGACTGGAGCTCTTCGTTCGTCGTCTCCAGTTCCTCCACCGTGGACTGGAGCTCCTCGTTGGTGGTCTCCAGCTCTTCGTTGGTGGACTGCAGCTCCTCCAGTGCGGTCTCCAGCTCATAGTGGGTGCGCTGCACCTCGTCCTGGAGGCGATGCGCTCTGGTCACATCGGTGAAGATGCAGTTGCACCCGAGAAAATCGCCGTCCGTGTCGGGAACCGGCACGACGAGGAGGTCGAAGTACATCGTCTGCCCGGATGGGCTCCTCCATGCCCCCTCTGAATGGGCGACGGGCCGGCGTTCGTCGTAAGCGCGCTCGATGGAGGATCGCAGCTCGAAGGGCCGGTACGACAGCTCCAAGTCCTGCACCGGGCGGCCGAGGTCGTGAGCGGTGAGCCCGAAAACGGATCGCAGCTGCCCGTTGATCTGAACTACTTTTCCGACCTTATCTACCAGGAGCTCTGCCATCGGAGCGAGATCGGCCGAAGCAGCGCGCAGGCGCTGAATCGTGTCGCCGGGTTCGATTCCGCGTGGCCGATCCAGGTCGCCCGGCCGCTCGCGGCCCTGGTGCTCGGCCTTGGTGAAGAGCCGCCGCTTCACGTCCAAGGCGGCGAAGCCCCCCGAGTGGGTCAGCATGGTCTCGGACTTTCCCAGGAACAGGGTGCCGCCGGCCAGCAAGGCGAACTGGAATCGTGCCAGAATCCGGGCCTGCGCCTCGGCGTTGAAGTACATCAGACAGTTGCGGCAGCTCAGCAAATTGATCCGGGAGATCGGCGCATCCTGATTGAGATCGTGGCGCCCGAAGATGACGCTGCGCCGGAGCTCCATATTGAAGACAAAACGATCCTCCTGCCGGTCGAAGTACTTCGGGAGGAGATCCGGCGGCACACCCTCCACCCTCCGGCTGTCATAGGTTGCCTGCCGTGCCTCGCTGAGCGCCTCCTCATCTACATCGGTGCCGTAGATTTTCACCCGATCCCGGAACTGCTCCCGCCCCAGTGCCTCAGTCAGCAGCATCGCGATGGTGTAGGCCTCCTCGCCCGACGCACAGCCTGCGCTCCACACCCGGATGGGATCCTTCGTACCCGCGTGTCCGAGCAGGGTCGGAATGACATCGCTCGCGACGAACTCCCACGCGGCAGGATCGCGGAAGAAGGTGGTAACGTTGATGAGTATCGTGTTGAAGAGGCGGGTGAACTCGTTGGAGTCCACCTGGAGGTAATCGAGATAGTCGCTGAACGATCCCATTCCGACCGTCTGCATCCGGACCAGCACCCGGCGCATGAGGGTGGAGCGCTTATAGGCGGTGAAATCGAAGCCTCGGCTCTGCTTCAGGTATAGCAGCAGGGCTTCGAACGCTTCGTCCACCTCGGGAGACTCGGGCGTCAGATCGGCCTCGGGCATAGCCTGCTTCGGTTTACTCATACCGCTCCGCCGCAGAGGGCCACCAGAGCCGGGGCGATCTCGTCCAGCGGGAGAATCAGGTCCACCTGTCCGGCGTCGATGGCCGACTTCGGCATGCCGAAGAACTCCGACGTGGATTCGTCCTGCACGATCACCTTGCCGCCGGCCTGCTTCACCGCCTGCGCCCCGGTGGCTCCATCGTGGCCGGTGCCGGTGAGCACGACCGCCACCGCGCGGGTCCCGAAGCTGCCGGCGATGGATTCGAAGAGACGGTCGGCAGCGGGGCGCACGAAGTGGACCGGCGGCCGATGGGAAAGCGAGATGACGCCTTTAGAGTTGACCAGAAGGTGCGCGCCGGGAGGTGCGATGAACACCGCCCCGGTGTGCAGCCGATCCTCGCCGGTGGCCTGCTTCACCGGGAGCGACGTGCGCCGCCCTAGGATGTCAGCGAGGTGGCTCGGCCGGGCGGGATCCAAATGCTGGACAACGAGAACGGCCGCGTCGAGAGTGGGTGGCAGCCCGCTCAACAGCCGGCTTAGGGCGCTCAGCCCACCGGCCGACGTCGCGATGCCGATCACCGTTTTGGTGAAGGGACGGCCATTAGCCTTCCGGTCTACGATGCCGGTCACGCAGACTCCCCGGCTGCGCGCTCGATCCTGATTACAGCGATATTGTGACCGGGCATGAAATCTTTCCCGGAAGGGAAGCATCAGTGAAGAGCACCGAATCCGGCGGCAACGAGTCTGGCGATGGTCGGCACCGCGGACAATCTGAGGGCCTGCGCCAGAAGTTACCATAAATAGTCAGGTTGACGCAAAAGCGATGTGACTCCCGGCCCCGCACGCCGGGTCGGCTCGTCCGGCGGTTGTGACGGGACGTGTGGCGTGCGTCTAAGCCCATAGGTATCTTTCCGTTAGAGCACGTCCCGGCAGCCCCCGCTGGGGCTTCATTAGTCGATAGCCCCTGGAGGACTCATGCACACGAATGCGTTGGCGGCCTCCGCCGCGTCTACCGATACCTTCCCGATCAACGGCACTGACTTCGTCGAGTTCTACGTTGGCAACGCCAAGCAGGCCAGCCACTACTACCGGACGGCGTTCGGCTTTCAGCTGGCCGGCTATCGGGGTCCGGAGACAGGGACCCGCGACCGCGCCAGCTATCTGCTGCAACAGAACAAGGTCCGGCTCCTGCTAACCTCACCCCTCACTCCGGATCACCCGGCCGCGGCGCATATCGCGCAACATGGGGACGGCGTCCGGGACATCGCGCTGTGGGTGGATGATGCCCGCAAGGCCTTCAGTGATGCGGTCGAGCGAGGCGCCAAGCCGGTCCAGAAGCCAACTGTTTTACGGGACGACGCGGGTGAGGTGGTGATCGCCGCCATCCACACCTATGGCGACACGATCCACAGCTTGGTCGAGCGGCGGAACTACAAGGGCCTCTTCCTCCCCGGATTCCAGGCGGTCAGTCCGCGCTATAGCCCAGCGCCGGTGGGCCTCCAGTATGTGGACCACTGCGTCGGCAACGTCGAGCTGGGCGCGATGAACACCTGGGTCAACTTCTACCAGGACGTCATGGGATTCAAGAATCTCATTTCGTTCGACGACAAGGATATTTCGACCGAGTACTCCTCGCTCATGTCGAAGGTCGTCGCCAGCGGCAACGACAGGATCAAATTCCCCATCAACGAGCCGGCGCAGGGCCGAAAGAAGTCCCAGATCGACGAGTACCTGGAGTTCTACCGCGGGCCGGGGGTACAGCACCTGGCGATCGCGACGAACAACATCCTGGAGACGGTAACCGCCCTGAGAGACCGCGGGGTCGAGTTTCTTCAGGTGCCCAAGTCATATTACGACACGGTGCTGGCGCGGGTCGGTCAGATTGACGAGGATATCGCGCCACTCAAGGAATTGGGGATCCTGGTCGATCGGGACGACGAGGGGTACCTCCTCCAGATCTTCAGCAAGCCGGTTCAGGACCGGCCGACCCTCTTCTACGAGATCATCCAGCGGAAAGGCGCCAAGAGCTTCGGCAAGGGAAACTTCAAGGCGCTGTTCGAGGCGATCGAGCGGGAGCAGGCCGCCCGAGGGAATCTTTGAGGAAAAGCGTGAGCGGTAAACGGTAAGCGGTAAGCGGGCAACCAGAGGAGCGCCGTTTTCCAAGCCCGCTCACCGCTCACCGCTCACCGCTTACGCTTTTGGAGATTGAAATGCCGATTTACCACACCATGGGCCAGATCCCGCGTAAGCGGCACATCGCGTTCCGGAAGCCGGACGGCGGGCTCTACGCCGAGGAGCTGATGGGGCACGAGGGGTTCACTGGGACCTCCTCGCTGCTCTATCACACCCATCCCCCCACTACGGTCAAATCAGCGAAGCGGCTGCGGGAAGTAAAGTACGAGGCGGACAATGACCAGACGCTCCGGCACCGGCACTTCCGTACCTCAAAGGTAAAGAAGGGCGGGAGCCCCACCCTCGACCGCGTTCCCCTGCTCTTCAACAATGAAGTAGCCATGCTGTACGTCGAGCCGGATGAGAACGACGCCCACTTCTACAAAAACGCCCAGGCGGACGAGCTGGTGTACGTGAGCAAGGGGAGCGGCACCCTGGAGACGGTGTTCGGCGACCTTCCATATCACGAGGGCGACTACCTGGTCATCCATCGGGGCATCATGCACCGCTACCGGCTCGACCTGGGCGCCGAACAGAACAAGCTCCTGATCATGGAGAGCCGGGGGCACGTGCGCTGGCCCAAGCGGTACCGCAACGAGTTCGGCCAGTTGATCGAGGGCGCACCCTACAGCGAGCGAGACATCCGGCGCCCGACCCAGCTCCGCGCACATGATGAGCGGGGTGACTTCCGGATCCTCGTCAAGCAGTACGACGGATTGAATGAGATCATCCTCGACCACCATCCCTTCGATGTGGTGGGGTGGGATGGATATTTCTATCCCTGGGCGTTCAACATCGGCGATTTCGAGCCGATCGTAGGCCGAGTGCACCAGCCGCCCCCGGTGCATCAGACCTTTCAGGGCGACGGCTTCGTGGTCTGCAGCTTCTGCCCACGGCCCTATGACTTCCACCCTGAGGCCGTGCCGGCGCCGTACAACCACAGCAACGTGGACTCGGACGAGGTGCTCTACTACGCGTCCAGCGAGTTCATGAGCCGAAAGGGTATCGAGTTCGGCAGCATCACTCATCATCCTGATGGCATTCCGCACGGCCCGCATCCCGGCCGGGCGGAGGCCAGCATCGGGGCCAAGTACACCGAGGAGTTGGCGGTCATGATGGACACCTTCCGTCCGCTGAAGGTGGCCAAATCGGCGCTGTCCATCGAGGACCCCGAGTACCACAAGTCTTGGCTCGACGCGCAGCACGGGCAGTTCAATCCGCCTACTTCGTGAGGGCGGGTCAGCGGAATTGTCACCCTGAGCGTAGCGAAGGGGCCGAACTCCGCGTCTCCCGGGTGTAATGTTGCCCACCTCCGACGAAGCCCAGCTCTGGACCCCGGATGCCGAGCGCGTAAAGCGCGCGAATCTCACCGCGTTCATCGAACACATCCAGACAAAAAGGCCGGCCGGATCAAAGGCCGTGAAAGACTTCGACTCCCTCTACCGCTGGTCAGTACAGCGGCCGGAGGCGTTCTGGCCCATGGTCTGGGAATTCTGCGGCGTCGTTGCCGACGAACGGTCCGGCAAGCCGCCGTGGGACGGTATAGTCATTGGGCTCCACCGGATGGCCCCTCCCGATCCGAAGCTCGGCCCCCGATGGTTCCCCGGGGCCCGGCTCAACTTCGCGGAGAACCTGCTCCGTTACGCCGACGATCATCCGGCTTTCGTATTCTGGAATGAACGGGGCCGCCAGCGCACGCTCAGCTATGCGGAGCTCGGGGAGGAAGTCGCCCGGGTAGCTGCCGCGCTGCGGGAGCACGGCATCGCCCCCGGCGACCGGGTTGCCGGATTCCTGCCCAACCTTCCCGAAACCGTGATCGCCATGCTGGCCACGACCAGCATTGGCGCCATCTGGTCCTCCTGCTCGCCCGATTTCGGCGCCAACGGTGTCATCGACCGGTTCGGTCAGATCCGCCCCCGCGTGCTCTTCTGCGCCGACGGCTACCACTATGCCGGGAAGGAGATCGACTCGCTGGCCCGGGTCCGCGAGGTTTGCGGGCGAATCCCCGCGATCGAGCGGGTGATCGTTGTTCCGTACGTCTCCAATCAGCCATGCATCTCAGACATTCCCGGGGCAGTGCTCTGGGCCGATTGGCTGGCGGGGCAGCGGGTCAGGGAGAGCACACCTGAGAGTTTCGGACTCAGGAGCGAACTGCCCTGCCGCCCCGCCGCCCCGCTGCCCCGCTTCGAATTCGACCATCCCATCTACATTCTCTACTCCTCCGGCACTACCGGGCTCCCCAAGTGCATGGTACACGGCGCGGGAGGGACGCTGCTTCAGCACATGAAGGAGCTGGTGCTGCACACCGATCTTCGCCGCGAGGACCGGATTTTCTACTTCACAACCTGCGGCTGGATGATGTGGAATTGGCTGGTGTCGAGTCTCGCCGTGGGAGCTACGGTGGTGCTGTACGATGGGGCGCCGCTGTTTCGGCCGAGTATGCTATGGGACATGGTGGAGCAGGAGCGGGTAACCGTCTTCGGCACCAGCGCGAAGTATCTGGCCATGGCAGAGAAGGAAGGTCTCGAGCCGGGACGAACTCACGACCTCGGCTCGCTGCGCGCCATCCTGTCCACCGGCAGTCCTCTGGCGGGGCACAGCTACGACTACGTCTACCGCCGGGTCAAGCCCGACCTTCACCTGGCGAGCATCAGTGGTGGCACTGACATCGTCTCCTGCTTCGCTCTGGGCAATCCGATCGGGCCAGTGTGGCGCGGCGAGCTGCAGACGCCGGGGCTCGGCATGGCCGTCCAGGTGTTCGACCCTGAAGGGCGCCCGGTCCGCTCTATCGAAGGCGAGCTGGTCTGCACCCGCCCGTTTCCCAGCATGCCGGTCCGGTTCTGGGATGACCCAGACGGCTCCAAGTACCGTGCCGCGTACTTCGAGTGCTACCCGGGGGTCTGGCGCCACGGCGATTGGGCCCGGATGACCGAGCACGGCGGCCTGGTTATTCTGGGCCGGAGCGATGCCACTCTCAATCCCGGAGGCGTGCGGATCGGCACGGCCGAGATCTACCGCCAGGTCGAGCAGCTGCCCGAGGTGGTCGAGAGTCTAGTGGTGGGGCAGGACTGGGAGGGTGACGTGCGCGTGGTGTTGTTCGTCCGCCTGCGCGAGGGGCTCACCCTCGATCAGGCGCTGGCAGGCCGTATCCGGCAGCGGATCCGAGACTACGCCAGCCCCCACCACGTTCCCCGAAAGATCCTCCAGGTAGCCGACATCCCCCGGACCATCAGCGGGAAGATCACCGAGCTTGCCGTGCGGGAGGTTATCCACGGCCGCCCGGTGGTAAATCTGGACGCCATAGCCAACCCCCAGGCCCTGGACCTGTTCCGGGGGTTGGAGGAGCTGAAGACCTAAGGCCAGCCCCCAGCACTTTACGTGACCCATGACCTAATGTGACCCAAGACCTATCGGGATTGCCGAACGAGAGGTACCTTATCGCGGCGTGGATGCATCTAGCGCAGCCAACCACTACTTCGAGACGGC
>JBDTUV010000068.1:0-9317 GCA_040007575.1 Gemmatimonadales bacterium | reverse complement strand
CGTTGTGTCTTCACGACTCGACCAGGCGAAGCAGGGCGCTCAGGCAGACTGAGCGGAATCCCGTTCACCCAAACACAGATCGAGGTAGTCGCGACGAGAACGACGTTGCAGGAGCCCAGGACGGTTCATCCCAAAATGCGCGAGGCGGGTGCCGGGGAGCAGGCAGCCGCGAGGCGGATCGCCGGCTCGCCCAGAACCAGGAACACACCGCGGGTATGATCGAACCGCCGAAGAGATAATAAATCGTACGCCAGATCTGATTCGGAAAGAGGACATCCCTATGGCAACCACGACCGCAACCCGAGCAGCCACGTCGACCTGGCAGCTCGACCCCGTGCATTCGAGCATCGAGTTTTCCGTGAAGCACATGATGATGACCACCGTGCGGGGCCGCTTCAAGGAGTTTCATGGGACACTCGCGGCCGACGAGGAGCATCCGCAGGGATGCTCCGTCGACGTCGAGATCGACGCGGCGAGCATCGACACCGGCACGCCGGACCGTGATGCGCACCTGCGGTCGGCCGAGTTTTTCGACGTGGAGCGCTACCCCACCATCACGTTCCGCAGCAGGCGCGCCGAAGGGGAGTTCGCCAAAGAAGGCGACCGGTTTCAGGTAACCGGCGAATTGACCATAAGGGACACCACGATGGAGATCGTGCTCGACTGCGTCTTCCAGGGCCGCGGCAATGACCCGTGGGGCAAGGAACGGGCAGGCTTCAGCTGTACGGCGGAGATCGACCGGCGCGAGTGGGGCCTCAGATGGAATCAGGCGATCGAGACCGGCGGCGTCCTGGTCGCGAACAAAGTGCGGATCGAGGTGGAGGTCCAGTTTGTGAAGGGGGACGCCGAGGACAGCAAATCCTGAACCGCAGGCCGAAGGGGGGTTGCGAACGATGTCGGCCACGCGGGAGCCGCGAGCTCGCGGCGACAACGAGCGCGACACCACGCGGGAGACCTCCCGGCGGAAGATCGAGATGCTGATCGACGAGATCGCATCGCAATCGGTCCCGGCGAGCGATCCACCGGTTTGGGGCGTTGCGGCTTCACGACTCGACCAGGCCAGGCGGGGTGCTCTGGCAGACTGAGTGGAATCCCGGTTCACCACACACTCAAACGAGGTGGTCACGATGAGAACGACATTGCAGGAGCCCAGGACGATTCAGCCCAAGACACGTGAGGCGGGTGCCGGAGACCGCACCAAATTGGTCAAATCCCTGAACCAGCGGCTGGCCGCTGCGATCGATCTCCAGCTGCAGGCCAAGCAGGCCCACTGGAACGTGAAAGGCCCCAAATTTTCCGCACTGCATGAGCTGTTCGAACAGGTGGCCGTGAAAGTGGCGCATCACTCTGACCTGATAGCCGAGCGGGCCGTCCAACTCGGCGGGCTCGCCGAGGGCCTCGTGCCGACGGTCGCGAAACAATCGGACTTGCCTGGCTTCCCGACGGGCATCACTGCCGGCGCGGACCACGTGCGGGCCATGACTGGCGCCCTGTCTGCCTTCGGTGCAAAAACGCGTCCTGGGATTGCTGAAGCCGCGGACGCAGGAGACCCCATTACCGAGGACATTCTGGTAGAGGTCTCCCGGGACATCGACAAACTGCTGTGGCTGGTCGAAGCCCACGCCCAGACCGAATCGTTCGAGGAGGCAGAGCGATAACCCGGCCGTCTCCGATTCGCGAGCGATGGACCACCAGCACACACGGCGATGCTGACCGAGATTTCCCCGTGACCCGCCGCCCACGTGTCGTCATTCTGGGCGGCGGCTTCGGCGGGCTTTACGCCGCGAAAGCTCTCGGGAACGCGCCGGTGGACGTCACCGTGATCGACCGCACCAACCACCACCTGTTCCAACCGCTGCTCTACCAGGTGGCGACGGCGGTGCTCGCCCCCAGCGACATCATGTCGCCGATCCGCTTCCTCCTTCGTAAGCAGAAGAATACGGCCGTCCTGCTCGCGGAAGCACGGGAGGTGGATCTGGAGCGCCGCGTCCTGATGGTGGACGACGACCAGCGCGAGATCCCGTACGACTTCCTCATCTTTGCGACCGGAGCCCGCCATTCCTATTTCGGACGAGACGACTGGGAACGTTACGCGCCTGGTCTCAAAAGTATTGAGAGCGCCTACGAGATCCGGCGCCGGTTCCTGCTGGCCTTCGAGGAGGCGGAAAAGACAGAGGACGCCGCCGAACGTGACGCCTACCTGACCTTTGTGATCGTGGGTGGGGGCCCGACCGGGGTAGAACTGGCCGGCATGATCCCTCCGGTCGTCAAACGGGGGTTGCGGAGCGATTTTCGCCGCATAGACACCGCTCACACGCAAGTGATCCTCCTGGAAGCGGGCCCGCGCATCCTGCCCTCGTTGCCTGAGTCCTTATCACACGCGGCACATCGCAGCCTGGAGCAGCTTGGAGTCGAGGTCCGAACGGGGTCCCGCGTGACGGAGCTGAGGCCGGATGCGGTAAGTGTGGGCCGCGAGTGTATTCAGACGCGCACCGTATTCTGGGCTGCCGGTAATGCGGCGTCGCCACTCGGCCGGTCGCTCGGTGTCCCGCTCGACAGCGCAGGGCGGGTGCTGGTCGAGCGCGACCTGTCCCTTCCCGGCCACCCTGAGGTATTCGCCGTCGGCGACACCGCCGCGTTCACCCAGGACGGTTTGCTCGTGCCGGGCGTGGCGCCGGCGGCCATGCAGGCGGGGCGGGCTGCGGCACGGAACATCATGCGGACAGTGAGGGGAGAGCCGCGCACCGAGTTCCGCTACCGAGACATGGGAACTCTCGCAACCATTGGCAGGCACAAGGCCGTCGCCGAGTTCGGGCGGCTCCGCCTGAGCGGCTACCTGGCGTGGTGGCTCTGGCTGTTCGTGCACATCCTCTACCTCGCCGGCTTTCGCAACCGTCTCAGTGTGCTCATGGAATGGGCGTACTCATACGTCACTTATCGCCACGGGGCACGCCTGATTACCGGATCCGAATGCTGTCACAGCGCAGAGAGCAGGGCCGAAGCCCGCCTGTGCCGCACCAGCAATTCACCGGAGCTAGGGATTGCCTCTTCCCGGCTTGAACGGGTAAAGACAAACGCCTAGGAGAGCAGGGAGTTCGGTAGCCATGCAGCTTCGCGAGTTCATGAAGACCAGGGTCGTAACCATCGGCCCCGAGGAGGCGGCGAGCGTCGCATGGTCACGGATGCGAGGGCGCCGCATTCGCCACCTCGTGGCCACCGACAACGCGCGCGTCGTGGGCGTCCTCTCCAAGGGCGATCTGGGCGGCCTGGGCGGGGCCGCCATTCGCAAGGGTCGCCTGGTCGGAGATCTGATGACGTCGCGCGTGGTGAGCGCCACCCCAAAGACTACCCTGCGCCAGGCAGCCAGCCTGATGCGAGAGGAGTCGATTGGTTGTCTGCCGGTGCTGGACGCCGATCGGCTTGTAGGCATCGTAACCGCGACTGACGTGCTCTATAAACTCGGACGCAGCTCTACCCGTCAAGCGCGGGGGCGCTCTCCCAAGCCGGACAGCAGAAAGCGAGCGCCGTTCCTTAATCGGATCCCCAGAGCGTTCAAGCAGCAGTCTGGCCGCAGGGATGCTCCGCTGGTTCCCACCTACATCCGCCCGCATGGAGTCGAACTAGGCCCAGACGATCGGACGTACATCCGGGGCAAGCTCGGCACCAAGCTGGGAAAGTTCGCGACCTCCATTGAACGTGTCAGCGTCCGTGTGGAGGACGTGAACGGGCCCCGCGGCGGCGTCGATCACCTGTGCCGAATCAAGGTAGTCCTGAATGGTCTTCCGAGTGTGGTGGTCGCAGAACGAGGTGCCTCTCTCAAGGCCGCGGTTGACGGGGCTGTCGCCGGGATGGAGCGGACCGTACGGCGAACCTTGCGGCGCAGGCGCATGGCACCTATGAAGCGGAGAAGGCCGCGTCTCGGCTCGAACGGGTGAAGAAATCCATCGAGCCGCCGGAGTGCAATGAGACCCGCAGACGGCGACGGAGGCAGAGAGGGGAAGGGATGCTGACATTGACGGAACTGAGCGGATTGGCGCGGGAGCTCGCCGGCACCAGGGTCCTGACAGCGTACGTGGACGCGCGGGTGACCGACCCCGCCATGCGCGAAACTTTGCGGCCAGCCTTGGCGTCGGCGGTCGCCGATGCGCGGGCGAGGCTCGCGAGCGACGACGAGCGCGCGGCGTTCGACCGCGCTGCCCGATTCCTGCAGAACCCAGTGCCCCCGCTCGGCGGCATCTGGAGCGAGCCAGGATGGGTGACGTTTCTCACCGCCGAGGGACCTCGCTACTCGGCGGAGCTGCCGGTGCGGGTTCCCACCATCGTCGCCTGGCGCGACGGACCGGTCGTGTCGCCCTTCGTGCGCGCTCTCAAGCAGCATCGCCCGGTTATCGTCGTGCTGGTCGAGTCGGGGTCGGCCCGATTCTACCGCTACGCCCGTGGCTCCCTCGGTGCCCTCCCCGAAATGACGCTCACCGCGCGCCAGGACACCGGCGACCCGGGGCAGGCTCGGCGCGGGACCCAGCGGCGGATCCCCATGGCGCGGGCCACGGTGGCCACCGAGAAAATGCAGCGGCGCCGCGCGGCATCCTTCCAACGCCTCACGGGGTCGCTGGCCGCGCGGGTGGCGGCCCTGGCCGGGGACGACGGCTGGGTCCTGATCGGCGGGACGCCGGAGTGGGCCCGGGCCGCAGCCGACGCGCTGCCGGCCCATCTCGCGGACCGCGTGGGCGTCTCGGCGACGCTGAACCACGACGAGCCGGAGACCGGCATCGCCCGCGAGGCGGAGAATGCGGCCAGCGCCTTGCGCGCCGCGCAGAGCCAGGCCTTGCTCGAGAGTGTTCTCGAGAGCGCGGGCGCCCTGGGGCGCGGGTCCGCCGGGGTGCCCGGCACCCAGCGCGCGTTGCACACCGGGGCGGTAGACCTGCTCGTGCTCTCGCCGGAGTTCCTCCGGGCAGAACCAGATCTGGCCGAGGACGCCATCCGTGCCGCGCTCCAGCAGGGGGGCGATGTGGAAGTGCTCTCCTCACCCGCGGCGGAGCAGCTCGACCAGATGGGCGAGGGGATCGCAGCCCGGCTGCGCTACCCCATCGACGGGCCGGCCGTTGGTGCCAGATGAACACCCCGGCGATGGCGAGCCTCCGCCCGGGCACTGCCGCTCGGCTGCGGTTGCTCGTCGAAGCTCACCCCCACGCGGAGGGACAGGTCGCCTCGATGTAACGCCGCGGAACGCAAGGCGTCCATGACGGAGAGGAGGCGGACAACCCCCTCCGCTATTTGACCCAGGGAAAGGAGTCGTGATATGTCCCTCAGATGGTATCTCAGGCCTCGCCTGGTGGCTCTCAATTCGGGCACGCCCGTGCTCGAGGCCGCGCGAGCGATCGAGAACAACAACATCGGTGCAGTGGTAGTACAGGACAGAGGACGGGTCGTCGGCATCGCGACCGATCGAGATCTCACGGTCCGCGTGGTGGGTCAGGGGCTCGACCCCAAGACGACCACCCTCGCCGAGGTCATGACCAGGACTGTGGCGACCCTCTCGCCGGCGGATACCCAAGCCGATGCGATTCGGCTCATGCAACAACGGAACGTCCGGCGTGTTCCTCTGGTGGAAGGAGAGCGCCTCGTCGGTATGGTGACCCTCGATGACCTGATCCTCGACGAGGGCGCGCCACTCGACCAGCTGGCGGCGATCGTTCAGGCTCAGGTTGGCGAGGGAGGCCCCGCGGCCTCGGCCAGGACCCCTGCCAGGCTGCGGAGCGCCGCCCGGGCTCAAGCAACCCTGGGGCGCATGCTTAACGGCTTGCGGGCGGATGCCGGCCTGGACACCGTCGAGCAGGCGGAGACCGCGCTTGAGGTTGTCCTCGCCACGCTGGTGCGGCGGCTTACACCGGACGAGGCCAAGGACCTCATCGCGCAGCTCCCTTCCCTTCTCCAGCCGCGGCTGGAGGCGCAGCCGCCCGGACCCGACAAGCTCATCGACCGGGAGACGATTGAAGCGGCGCTGGTTCAACGGCTCAACCTGGACCCGCCCCGCGCGGCGCAGCTCCTGGACGCAGTCGGAGCTGTGATCGCCCAGAGCATCAGCAGCGGTCAGATGGAGGATGTGCAAGGTCAGCTTCCGGAAGCACTGCGAGGTGTTTTCACAGCGCCGGCGTCACCGGCCGGCCGCTGACGCCGCGCGACCCCGTTCGTGGTGCTCACCGAGAACCGCGCCTCAAGCAGGCTCCCATGACGAATATTCGGCTCTTCCCGAAGCCGGGCTGCCCTACTGCGCTCGTGCAAAAGGAGTGACTCGACCAGCACGGCTGCCCCTTCGAGACGCTGGACATCACCGGGAACTGGCTCCGAGAGGTCGCAGGGTCCTCCGCCTGCCTGCGAAGCCTGCTGCCCGGGGCTCAGTCGGCCACCCGGAGGACTCCCGTGGTGCGTAGCATCCGGCCGTTCCGCTCCATCCTGGTGCCGCTGGACGGCTCTCCCTTCGCGGAGCAGGCGCTCCCGCTGGCGCTCGCCATCGGCCGGGCCGCGCGGAGCAAGGTGCGGCTCGTGCTGGTCCACCAGCTCCCGGCGATACCGCTCAGCGTGGAGGCCGCGCGTTTCTATACCTCCATGGAGCTGGCGGTCCGGAGATCGGAGCGCGGGTACCTCCGCGGGCTGGCCGCTCGATTGCGGCAGCCGGGGGGACCTCGGGTCGTCTCCGCGCTGCTCGCCGGCCCCGTCGCTGATATCTTGACGCACTACGTGCGGGACAGCGAGACGGACCTCGTGGTCATGAGCACGCACGGGCGCGGTCCGCTGCAGCGTGCCTGGCTCGGAAGCGTCGCCGACTACCTGATCCGGAACCTGGAAGTGCCGGTCTTGCTGGTGCGGCCCCGGGAGGAGGCATCGGTGCCCGCCGGGCCGCCAGGCATCGGGCGAATCATGGTCCCATTAGACGGGTCCCCGTTGGCCGAAGCGGCACTGGTTCCCGCGGCGGCGCTCGCCCGCCTGGTGGGCGCCGAGGTCGTGCTGTTGCAGGTGGTGCCGCCGCTGATAGTGGATATCGCTCCGTTGGGACCGCGTCCCATCGGCTACCACGAGGAGATCATCGCGTTTCGCCGAAGCGTGGCGCACGACTATCTCCAGGGCTTGGCGGAGCAGCTCGGGCAACAAGGCCTGCGTGCGATCGCGCTTGCCGTACTCGGGCCCGGGGTGGCTGAGACGATTCTCGATGTGGCTCGGCGCGAACGGATCGATCTCCTGGCGGTCGCCACCCGTGGTCAGGGCGGCATCAGGCGCCTGACTTTGGGCAGCGTCGCCGACAAGCTGGTGCGCGCGGCCGAGGCTCCGGTCCTCGTGATCCGGCCCACCAAGGTGTCGCGGCGGGCGAGATAGAGGACCAGCGATACCATCGTTTTCTCGAGAGAAAGGATTTTACCATGATCAAGCAAAAGGCGCAGGCGGTCTGGCGCGGCGGACTCAAGAACGGCAGCGGGTCGTTCCGCTCCGGCACGATTGAAGGCGAGTATTCGTTCGCCTCCCGGTTCGAGGGTGGCAAGGGCAGCACGCCGGAGGGGCTCATCGGGGCGGCGCACGCCGGGTGCTTCTCCATGGCGCTCTCGCTCTTTCTGGGAGAGCAGGGGCATACGCCCGAGGCGATCCGGACCACGGCCACCGTTGAGCTGGACCCTAAACAGCTCGCCATCACGCGAATCGAGCTCGAGACGGAGGCGGAAGTGCCTGGACTGGACGAGGCCGCATTCCGGGAGATCGCCGAGCAGGCCAAGAAGAACTGCCCGGTGTCGAAGGCGCTGGGTGGTGTGCAGATCGTCCTCAAGTCGGCCAAGCTGTCTTCGTTGGCCGCGGATCGGGCGTAGTATAAAGGTGTCAGGAATGTCCATCCGGGCGGAGTCCTAGTCGATTCCGACAGCAAGCCGGACGCGCGCCATGGTCCTCACGGCCACGGCGCGAGCCTGTTCTGCGCTGGTCTGTAGCAGGCGGTCTATCGCTGCAGGCTCACGCTCTAACGCTTCCCGCCTCGCGCGAAACGGCGTGAAGTACGTCTCGAGCGCTTCGAACAACCGATACTTGAACTCGCTGTAGCCTACTCCGCCCGCGCGGAACTCCTCCTCCATTTGCCGAACCTCGTCCCCGGGCGCGACCAGGCGATAGAGCGCGACGATGGTCGAAGTTGACGGGTTTTTAGGATCGGCCACCGAGGCGGAGTCGGTGATGATCTCCATCACCCGCTTCCGCAACACGTCAGCGGTGACACCGAGCTCGATGGTGTTGCCGTAGCTCTTGCTCATCTTCTGGCCGTCCGTTCCTGGCACCACCGCCACCTTGTCCAGGATCGACGCCCGCGGGAGCTTGAAAACCGACCCATGTGCCTCGTTCATCTTCGCCGCGATGTCCCGCGTGATCTCGACGTGTTGCGTCTGGTCCCGCCCCACCGGCACGAGATCGGCGTCGTAGAGCAGGATATCCGCAGCCATGAGCACGGGGTAGGCAAACAGCCCGTGGGAAGCCGGCACGCCGCGGGCCACCTTGTCCTTGTAAGCGTGGGCGCGCTCGAGCAAGCCGAGGGGGGTAACGGTGCTCAGGATCCAGGCCAGCGCGGTTACTTCGGGGACATCCGACTGGCGGAACAGCACGGCGCGCGCTGGGTCGACCCCCGCGGCGAGGAGATCGAGCGCCACCCCCCGGCTCCATCGCCGGAGGTCCGCGGGAGCGCGCACGGTCGTGAGGGCATGGAGATCGGCCACAAAATAGAACGTTTCTCCCTGCGTCTGGAGGGCCACCGCGGGGCGGATCATCCCGAAATAGTTCCCGAGATGCAGAGGTCCGGAAGGCTGGATCCCCGATACAATGCGGGTCGAGTTCGTCATCGTCTGGATCTCGTGCTCAGCTGCCTTCGTCGCAGCGGCGGCATTCTAAGGTGCTGCCCAAGCGGCTCTGCCGGCCTTCGCCGGTTTGTAACCCAGGGCCGAATCTGCCAGGGTGGGTCGTGACGCACATGCTGCGAGTGCCCGCACTCGAGCTCCGCGACCCAGTGCTGCTCCTCGTCCTGGTGGTATCCCACGATTTGACGGTTCACGGCCTGACGCTCCTGTACAAGAGTCGACCCAACGGCTGGCCGGCGGCCTCAATGAAGGCAGATTCAGAGTTTCTTCTGACCAATCTCACGCCCTCGGTAATAAAGTAGTCGCTGCTGATCACCCAGTACCGCCGCACACCTGCAGCCCGGAAGTCTTGGCGGATCCGATGGCGCTTTCCCGATTCTCGGTGCCCTCGCTCCGATCCCTGGCATGGCCAGACCCTCACACCAGCTTCACGATGTC
>JBDTUV010000067.1:0-9436 GCA_040007575.1 Gemmatimonadales bacterium | reverse complement strand
GCAGTCGGGCGCCGCGAAACAGAGGATCACCATGCCCGGTGAGTTGCATCGTAGCCGGCGCGCTGTCGATGGCCGCCGGGGAGTACGTGTCGGTCGGTTCCCAGGCCGATACGGAGGGGGCCGATCTCGCTCACGAACGTGGCGAGCTCGCTTCGGCGCCGGAGGCCGAACGCGCTGAGTTGGCCGGGATCTACATGAGCCGTGGTGTCAGCCGCGACCTCGCAGTCCAGGTTGCCGATCAACTCACCGCTCACGACGCGCTGGGCGCTCATGCCCGCGACGAGCTCGGCATCCATGAAAAGACCCGGGCGCGGCCAATTCAGGCAGCCGCGGCGTCCGCAGCCTCCTTTGCCGCTGGGGCGGCGCCCCCCGCGCTTCTTGCGGCACTGTTGCCTCCCGGCGTCCTGACACTGGGCGTCGTGGGGGTGACCCTGGGACTGTTGCTTGTTCTCGGAGGTGTCGCGGCTCGTCTGGGCGGTGCTCCGCTCACGCGGGGCGCGCTGCGCGTCGCCTTCTGGGGGGCGGTAGCCATGGGATGCACTGCCGCAGTCGGACGTCTGTTCCACGCGGTCGTCTAGCGGCTTTCGTGGACCGATCGGACGCTGGCATGGACATCACCATTCGACGCGGAACGCCGGCCGACGCCAGGCTGCTTGCCGATCTCGCGGCCAGTACCTTCCGCGAGGCGTTTGCCGCCGACAATCGCCCCGAAGACATGGCACTCCATGTCAGCAGGTCGTACGGGGTATATCAGCAGGAGGCCGAGCTCGCCAACCCGGAGATGACAACACTACTGGCTGAAGTAGATGGACAGCCGGCGGGTTATGCGCAGCTCCGCGCGAGTGCGGTACCGGACTGCATCACGGGAGTCACGCCACTGGAGGTGTGGCGTTTCTACGTTGCGGCACCCTGGCATGGGCTCGGCGTTGCCCACGCACTCATGAAAGGCGTGGAGATGGAGGCTTGGGCACAGGAGGCTCACACGCTGTGGCTTGGTGTCTGGGAGCGCAACGAGCGGGCGAAGGCGTTTTATCGGAAGTGCGGTTTCGCGGATGTGGGGTCGCAGGTGTTCGTGCTTGGCACCGATGCCCAGACCGACCGCATCATGGTTCGGTCGCTTCCAAGCTAGCCTGGCCGTCTGGACGCTCTCACGGCGTCCCGTGGAGAATGACGCCGACCAGCCCGGTGGCGAAGACGTTTCCCGGCCCGCTGCCCCAGACGCCGAACAGGTCGCGATCGGTCGGGCTGACCATCTCGGACCAACTCGTGCCGTCGTAGTGGAGGATGATGCCCCGGGCGGCCACCGCGACCACGTCGGAGGCCGAGCTGCCCCAGATCTCGTGCACCGCCTTGGTGATTGTGGTCGGCATCGAGGTCCACGCCGTGCCATCGAAGTGCAGGATGGTTCCCTCGTCGCCCACCGCGAAAATGTCGTTGGCCGCGGTGCCCCACGCGGCCTTGAGGTGCAGGCCTCCGCTGCCGTACCGGCTCTCGGTCCAGCCGGTGCCGTCAAAATGCAGAATGATCCCCTCGTCATTCCCGTCGCCCGGCTGGAAGTCGCCCACCAGATAGACATTCCGGTCCGACGTTCCCCAGACATCGAGGATCTCCCGGTTGGCGCCGGAGGGAAGCTGTACCAGTGACCAGGCGGTTCCATTGTAGTGCGCCACCAACGCCGTCGGCTTCAGTAGCCCTGTGGTCGGCGTCGCCGCCGTCCGGTACCGGGCGCCGACCGCGTACACGTCGTGCCCCGAGCTGCCCCAGACCGACCGCCACATGATCACGACATCGGTGAGCGGCGCCAGGCTTGGGCCGGTCATCTCGCTCCAGGCGGTGCCGTCGAAGTGCAGGATGGCACCGGCCGTGCTCCCGATGTGCGAGCCGACCGCGAAGACGTCGTTCGGCGCCGCGCCCCAGACCGACTGGAGCGCGATATCGAGGAAACTCTGCTGCTCGGACCACGTGGTCCCGTCGTAGTGCAGGATGGTGCCGGTCGATCGGGTCTTGTCGTGCCCTACGGCGTACATGTTGTCGGCACCGGTGCCCCACACATCCTCGAGCGTTCGGGACACGACTTTATCCAGCCGGGTCCACGTCGCGACGCTCCCGCTCCCTGCAGTGCAGGTGATGGCGAAGGCGGCGGGCGTGGTGCTGCCTCCCGCCACCGTGACGTTCTGCGGGTTGTCGCCTGCCACCAGGCAATTGGCCGCCACTGCCCCCAGTCCGATGGTGTGCGGGCCGGCCGCGAGCTGTCCCAGCCTTACCGTCGCAGTCGCCGCGATTGCACCGCTCTCTGCCCCATCCAGGAGCAGGGTGTATCCGTCCGGATCGACGTTATCGCCGCCGGTGGCGGTGGACACGGTGATGCTGCCGGGGCCGGGACCCGGGCCACTACATACGATCACAAAGTCGGCGGTGGCCGTGGCGCCGGCCTGCACGGTTACGGTGAGGGGGTTCTGCCCCTGGACCTGACAGTTCGGGGATACGCCGGAGAGCTGGACCGTGTGGTCGCCCGTTGACAGGGTCGCAACGGTGAGTGGGCCATTGGATGCTATGGCCTGGCCCGCTCCGCCATCTACCGTCACAGTGTATCCGTCGGGATCGAGATCGGAGCCGGTGGTCGAGGCGGTGACTTGGAGGGCGGGGACCTCAACCCCGGTGCCGCCGTCGCTGCACCCGGCCAGCGCCAGGCTGAATGCGATTGAGTAGAAGAGAGCGGAGGGAATTCGAAACGAGGGTGCGCGGTGCATGAGAGATGAGTTATCCCCTGCGGCTGTTGCCGTCAAGCGTTCACGCCTCTTTCTTCTCGGCCAGCCGGCGCGTCCTGGCCAGGATCCCGGCCAACTTGTCGTGGGCCTTCCGCCGCACGACGTCGCGGGTGGGACCCGACTCGATGGCAAACAGCTGCGTCGGAATGTGGGTCACCTGCACGGTGAACCCGCCGTCGGCGCTGGGAGTCACGTCGACCGTGAGCTCGTGATCAAGAAGGCGATATGGCCTTCTTCTCTCCTTCCCGATCAAAGGCCTGCCACTCGGCCGGCGGAGCACCAGATAGAGCATCGGGAGATAGCCGGCGCCGAGCGTTGCCGGCCAGCTGGCCGCTGTCCACTCCGCGATGCTATGGCTGAGGTGCATCCGCTCTGCCACCGCCACGGCAATCCAACTCCCGCCCACGAACATCCCCATCTCGAAGAGACTGGCGGGAATGATCGCCAGCGAGACCAGCTCGTGCGGCAGAATATTCTGGGGTATGAAGGCGATCGCGAGGAGGAGCCGCCCCTCCGGTAAACGCCATCGGAGCACTGCAAACAACAGGATGAGACCAAAGGGACGCAATATCGGGGGCAGCGCCTGGGTGGCGTCCTGCTGTAATGCCGCCCACCATTCCCGTGGCCACGATGGCAGGACCCAGAGGCTGAGGATTACAAAGGCGCCCATCCCCCAGAAGGCCATCTGCGAGGGCCGCGCAACCCAGAGGGGGGCCGAGGTGTTGGGCTTTACGGCAAGCAGGAAGCCGAGCGCCGGAACCAGACTTGCTGCCACCATCAGTGGTGTGGTCTGGCCATTCCACATGGCGAAGAGATAGGCCCCGGAGAGTACCGCGAACAGTGCGAACGGGCCGCGGTGTCTCCACAGCGCATACACGAAAGCCCAACCAACCAGGACATCGAAGATCGGGCGCGCCAGTTCCAGAGGGATCGCCGTAAACGGGACGGCGAGGAGCGCCGCCGGCAGCGGATAGGGGAACCACTGCGTCGCGATCCGGTATGGATTCTCGCCCCGGAGCAGTTGCGTTGCCGCGCTATAGAGGAGGTCGAAATCGGTGTGCCGATCGGGAGCCAAGACATAGAGCAGGAAGCGAGACCCCAACACGAACCCGATGGCGAGGACAAGAAAAAGCGGCCTCTTGCTGGTCGCGGCGGATCTGGCAGCCTCGGTGGTGATCACCGCAAGCAATGTATCGCTCACCCGCCCAGCCAGGCCTTTCCTCCGACCAGCTCCCGCACCAGGTCGCCACTGGTCCTATCCGCGGCCTCGGCCGCGAAGTTGGTGACCAGCCGGTGCCGGAGCACCGCCGGCGCCACCGCCCGCACGTCGTCGAGGTCGGCCATGGGCCGGCCGGCGATCGCGGCGCGCGCCTTGGCACCGAGTACCAGATACTGCGACGCCCGGGGTCCGGCGCCCCACTCCACGAACTCCTTCACGAAGCCCGGCGCCTCGCTCTCACCCGGACGGGTCATGCGGACGAGATTCACTGCGGCCCGGATGAGGCCCCGTGACACTGGGATGCGGCGGACCAGCGCCTGCATCGCCAGCACCGATTGTGCGTCCAGGACCGGATGGAGCGGAGCCCGCGCGGTGCCGGTCGTCTGCTCCACGATCGCCTCCTCCTCGGCCCGGCTGGGATAGCTCACCCGGAGCTCGAGCATAAAGCGGTCGAGCTGCGCCTCCGGCAGTGGATAGGTGCCCTCCTGCTCGATCGGGTTCTGGGTTGCCAGGACGAAGAACGGATCGGGCAGATGGTAGGTGGTGCCCCCCGCCGTCACCTGATGCTCCTGCATGGCCTGAAGCAGGGCGGCCTGGGTCTTCGGTGGAGTGCGGTTGATCTCGTCGGCCAGCACCACGTTGGCGAAGATGGGACCCTTCACGAAGCGAAACGCGCGATGTCCGGTGGTGAGGTCTTCCTCGATGATATCGGTGCCGGTGATGTCGCTCGGCATCAGGTCGGGGGTGAACTGCACCCGATTGAAGGTCAGGTTCAGCGCCTCGGCCACCGTCTGGACCATGAGCGTCTTGGCCAGACCCGGCACGCCGATCAGCAGGGCGTGACCGCCGGCCAGGACGGCAGTGAGGATGCCATCCACGGTCTCAGCCTGGCCCACAATGCGTTGCGCCACCTGGGTGCGGAGCCGGTTGACGGCGCCTACCAGATGCTCCAGCTGCTGGACGTCGTCGTGGGGAACGGCTTGGGTAGCGGTCATGATCTCTCTACGAGGGTTCTGTCAGTTGAGATTACCCGGGTCGGGAGATGGACGCCAGTCGATACAGTTTTCTCGAATTGACAGTCTGTGTCCCCAGCGATATCTCAGAACACCTGCCTACGCTCCTTCACCTCGACGACGAGCTCTTGCCCGCCGCCGGCCGGCCACCGAGAAACGGCCGACAACTCGATCGGGGCCCTCCGTGTTTCCATTAAGCTGTCCTCGTGCCGCTCTCCCCGCGTATTGGGTACTTGCGGCTTGTCTGACAACGATGTCGCTGAGCGCTCAGACCGCGGCAACAGTTCAGATTGGGCCTATGGACATCACGTTGTCTCCAGGCAAGTGTCAACAGTTTTCAGCCTGGGCGTACGACACGGCCGGTACGCAGGTCGTCACCGCGAGCTTCGTCTACAGTCTGTCAAACTCGGCGGACTTCACTCTCCGGGCGCCTGACAACGGGTACGTCTGTTCCAACCCCACGCTGGCCGCCGGCAGTGCCACGCAGGTTACGGTTGCCCTCCCCGGTAGCCGTGCCAGCGCTACAACCACGCTTACGGTCCCACCGGCTCCTGGCACCCAGGCGCCACTGCCAGGTGACATGTCGATCAGCCGGGACCTGGTGCTGGAACGAGCTGCGTTGTCGGAGCGTGACAAGATAGACGGCATGTTGTCCCCTTCGGCCAAAATGAAGGTCAACAGCGTTTCTGAAGAATTCCTGAACACGCTGCTACGTGACAACAACGATGTCGATCCTTCGCCATTCGTGAGAGAAGTGATGGGTCGAGAGTTTGGGCAGCTTTCGCAGCAACAGTCGGATCTTCTGACCTTCTATACCCTGGCCGGCGTGATTCAATTGCTCGACGAGAGGCAGGCAAGGAATAGTGGGTTGAGTCAGGAGGACATGCTTAGGCTGCAGCAGTATATGGACAAGCGCAGCAAGTTTTACGAGATGCTATCAAACCTGATGAAGAAACTGTCCGACGCTGCGCAGGCAATGATCCAGAACCTTAAATAGACACACCGTCCCGCGGGATTGCTCCGGCGGTGCACGTCCTCGCGATGGCTCCGTTCTGATAATTCACGCCGCGAATTCGCTTGCGAAACATTTCACAAGCGGGTAGGTTAGCGCCGGAATGCCTGCCCTGAGCGGGGCAAAGGAGACGTGTCTATGCGGTACGCCGGCCTAGGTGTCCAACTGGCGGTGAGCCTGCTCGTTTTCGTCTGGATCGGGCAGTGGGCCGATCGGAAGCTCGACACCGGAGGGCTGCTGACGGTTCTGTCGGCGTTCCTCGGCTTCGGTGGCACCATGTACTGGCTCATTCGCTCGCTGAGCCGGAAGGAAGATGACAAGCCGTGAGCGCCCGTAGCCGGTACCTGATCGGGCTGCTGGTAGTGGCCGCGGGCGGCCTGGTCGCGGTATCCCTGGTGTCTCCGAACATTCGGCGAGAGGTGGCGTTGGGTATCGGGCTCGGGCTGCTGGCCCAGGCCCCACTCGGCTGGTGGACGGTCCGGAGCCTGGGGACCGAGCGGTTCCAGCTCGCCTGGGCGCTCGGCATGGTCATCCGGCTGGCGGTGGTGGCCATTGCGGGACTTATCCTGGTTCCGACGCTCCGCTGGGAGATGCTGGCGACCCTCGCGGCACTCGTCGCCACCATGCTGGTGCTGCTGGTGGTGGAAGTGGTGACGATTCTGGGTAAAAACTCCGAGATCAAGGCACGATGATTCGTAGAGCGCGCTCGACAGCGATGAGATTGGGACTGGCCGCGGCAGCAAGCGGTCTATTCGGTACATCGGCTCTCGCGCAGGAGCCGACCGCGGAGGTTGCCCGCGAGGTGGTGTCTCCGTCCAGCCAGCACGAGGCCGGCGGGAACGAGATCGATATCGCCCATCATATCGCCAATTCCCACGAGGTGGAGACGCCGTTCGGCAACATCCACCTGCCCGACACCTGGAAGATCCCGCTCGGAACCGACTCCCACGGCCGGCCGCGCTACCTCGATCTGTCGCCGACCAAGCACCTGGTCTACATGCTGCTGGCGGCGACGCTCGTGACCCTGGTGCTCGTCCTCAGCGCGCGCTCCAACGTTCGGGCGCAGGCGCAGGGGCGGCCGCCCAAGGGGTTCGCCGGGGCCGTGGAGGCCATGGTGCTCTGGGTCCGCCAGGAAGTGGTGCTACCCAACGTGGGCCACCACGGTGAGGGATACGCGCCGTACCTGCTGACGGTCTTTTTCTTCGTCCTCGCCATGAACCTCCTCGGACTGCTCCCGTGGGGTGCGACCGCTACCAGCAACATTTCGGTGACCGCGGCGCTCGCCGTCATGGCATTCGTCGTCATCGAGCTGACCGGAATGCGGACGCTGGGGTTCAAGGGCTATATGAAGACGATCTTCTACCTTCCCCCCGGCCTGCCCGGCGGAGTCGGTGGAGCGATGCTCAAGGTTTTGCTGCTGGTGGTAATGACGCCGATCGAGCTGATCGGCAAGCTGGCCAAGCCGTTCGCGCTGGCGGTTCGACTCTTCGCCAACATGACCTCGGGGCACGTGCTGGTGCTGGCCCTGCTGGGCCTGACCTTCCTGTTCCAGAGTTATTTTGTCGGCATCGGCGCGTCCCTGCTGGCCACCGGCGTGATGGTGCTGGAGGTGTTCGTCGCCTTTCTGCAGGCCTTCGTGTTCACCCTGCTGACGGCCGTGTTCATCGGTCTGATGAGGGCGGAGCACTAAGGCGGGTAAGCGGGTAAGCGGGTAAGTAAGCAGTAAATCAGGAGCTTAGGAGATGCGGGTAGTGGAGTCATAGCGGCGGCCTCATGTTCAGCCTACCCGCTTACCCGCGTACCGTCAGCCACCGCGCGCTCGCGCCGCTGACGCAGTACTCCGCCGAATGGCGGACGAAGCCCGCTGTTTCCGGCGCTGCCGGGAACGCCGGCGGGTTACCAGGGCAAGGCCGTTTTCGGGAGATGCGGCCCACGCATGGCGAGCGCAGCTGATCATCGGTCTCCCGCTCAAGCTATGGAGTCAGACATGTACATGCTCGCTCTCCTTCAGGAAGCGGCCGAAGCCACCGCTGCCACCGGCAAGGGGTTTGGTCTCATCGGCGCCGGCCTGGCCGCCGGCCTGG
Organism: Gemmatimonadales bacterium; assembly: GCA_040007575.1. Taxonomy (GTDB): domain Bacteria; phylum Gemmatimonadota; class Gemmatimonadetes; order Gemmatimonadales; family GWC2-71-9; genus CAVVWJ01. The sequence goes on along the minus strand of JBDTUV010000067.1, from coordinate 1,340 downwards.
CGGTACTCGGTGCCGGCGTCGGCATCGGCCGCATCGGCGGCTCGGCGACCGAGGGCATCGCGCGACAGCCCGACGCCACCGCCAAGATTCAGACCGCCATGATCATCGCCGCGGCGCTGATCGAAGGCGTGGCGCTGTTCGTGGCGGTCATTGGATTTCTGATTCAGAGCAAGATCACGTTCTAAGTGGGTCGAAGGGTCTAGGGTCCAGGGTCTTTTCCTTGACCCTCGACTCTGGACTCTAGACTCTAGACAGAGGTTTCCATGCTCTCGCTCATCCTCGCGCCGATCCAGGAACACGCCGCCGCCAGCGGCCCGCTGACGGTCGAGTTCGGCCTGATGTTCTGGACCGTCGTGGTGTTCCTGCTGCTGCTGCTGATCCTGAAGAAGTTCGCCTACCCCGCCCTGCTGGGTGCGGTCGAGGCGCGGGAACGCGCGCTGCAAGAGCAGCTCGATGCAGCGGAGCGCGACCGGGCGGAATCAGAAGCGCTGCTGGCCGAGCACAAGAAGCTGCTCGCCGAGGCGAAGACGCAGGCGCACGCGTTGCTGGTCGAGGCTCGGACGACGGCCGAGAAGGAGCGGGCTCTGGCGATGGAGAAGACTCTTCAGGAGCAGCAGCAGCTGCTGGAGCGGGCCCGCCGGGATATCGCCGCCGAGCGGGACCGCGCCATTGCCGAGCTCCGGCAGGAGGCGGTGGAGCTTTCGCTGGCGGCCGCTTCCAAGCTGATCGGCGAGCGGCTCAACTCGGAGACCGACCGCAAGCTGGTGCAGGAGTACCTCTCCGGCCTGGACTTGCGGAATTGAGAACCGAGACCATCGCCCGGAACTACGCCGAGGCGCTCTTCGAGCTGGCCGAGCGGGCCGGGCAGCCGGATCGGTACGCGGATCTGATCGACGCGGTGGCCGCCGCGGTCGAGACCATTCCCAAGGTCAAGGCCGTGCTGATGTCGCCCCGGGTTCCCAAGGCGGAGAAGGCGCGATTCCTGGGTGCGGCCCTGAAGCAGGCACCGCGGGAATTCGTGCTCTGGCTTCAGGCCGTGGTGAAGCGCGGTCGGCAGCAGATCCTGCGGGAGATTGCGATCGAATACCAGGCCCTCCTGGACCAGAAGCTCAATCGGGTTCGCGCCTCGGTGACGCTGGCGAGAAAGCCCGACGAGAAGCTAAAGACGCTCATCGAAGAGAGACTGAGCCGGCAGCTGGACAAGGAAGTCATTGCGGCGTATCTGATCGACCCCGAGATCCTGGGTGGGACGATCATCCGGGTCGGAGACCGGGTGCTGGACGGGTCGGTGCGGCGCCGCATGACCAAGCTGCGGCGGCAGCTGATCCGGTAGCCCCCGG
>JBDTUV010000066.1:0-9467 GCA_040007575.1 Gemmatimonadales bacterium | reverse complement strand
AGGCCTCGGCCAGCCGATCCGCCAGCGCTTTGGTGAGAATCGCGTTGTAGTCGTCATGAGCGGCTTCGTAGCGTGTGACCAGCGCCTCGATGCCCCCCCCCGCCGTGACCGCAAAGGCTCCGATATGATCCGCCACGCCGCTCTCCCGAGGGGCTACGAAGTCGGCCAGGGCGAGGTTGGGCCTGCCAGGCGGCTTGACCATCTGCTGACGGATGGTGTGGAGGGTCGCCGTTTTCTGGGCTCGACTGGAGTCGGCATACACTTCAATGTCATCGCCGACGCTGTTGGCCGGAAAGAATCCAAACACGCCGCGGGCGGTGAGCAGCCGCTCCCTCACGATGCGATCGAGCAGCTCCCGCGCGTCTCTGAACAGGCTGGTTGCGGCGGGCCCGACCAGCGGATCGCTGAGAATGGCGGGGTAGTGGCCGGCCAGCTCCCAGGTCTGGAAGAACGGGGTCCAGTCGATCAGGGGAATCAGCTCCTCGAGCGGATAATCTTCCAGCGTCCGAACACCGAGAAAGCATGGCTTCGGTGGCGCCTGCGCCTGCCAGTCGACTGCAAGCCGGTTCTTGCGAGCGTCGGCGATCGACTGATGGCGCTCCTCCGCCTTCCGGCTTCCGCGCTGGGTACGGACGTCCTGATACTCCGCGTGGATTCCCGCCACGTAGTCGGGGCGCAGAGTGTCGCTGCGCAGGTTGCCGGCCACCCCGACGGCGCGGGAGGCATCGATCACGTGGACCGTAGGGCCCTTGTAGTTGGGCTCGATCTTCACCGCCGTGTGCACGCGGGATGTCGTGGCCCCGCCGATCAGGAGCGGAATGGTGAACCCCTCCCGCTGCATCTCACCGGCCACGAAGCTCATCTCCTCGAGGGATGGGGTGATGAGGCCGCTCAGGCCGATAATGTCCACCTGTTCCTTGCGGGCCGTTTCCAGGATCCTGGCGCAGGGTACCATGACGCCGAGATCGATGACTTCGTAGTTGTTACACTGGAGCACGACACCGACGATGTTCTTGCCGATGTCATGCACGTCCCCTTTGACGGTGGCCAGGAGCACCCGCCCATTCGATTTGGCTTCGCTCTCATCGCCCGAGGCAAGCTTCTCGGCCTCGATATACGGAATCAGGTGAGCGACGGCCCGCTTCATCACCCGGGCGCTCTTCACCACCTGGGGCAAAAACATCTTCCCGGAGCCGAAGAGGTCGCCCACGATGTTCATGCCGTCCATTAACGGCCCTTCGATGACGTGGATGGGCCGCTCTGCCTGATGCCGGGCCTCCTCGGTGTCCTCTACGACGTAGTCGGCAATACCCTCCACCAGCGCGTGCGCCAGCCGCTCAGCCACGGGGGCGTTGCGCCAGGCGAGGTCGGTGGCCTGGGCGGCGACCTGACCACGGACCGAGTCGGCAACCTCCAGAAGCCGGTCGGTGGCATCGGGCCGGCGGTTGAGTACTACGTCCTCCACCCGCTCGAGCAGATCGGGTGGGATGTCGGAGTAGATGAGGAGCTGGCCCGCATTGACGATTCCCATGTCCATGCCGGCCTCGATGGCATGGTAGAGAAAGACCGAGTGAATCGCCTCGCGCACGGGATCGTTGCCGCGGAAGTCAAACGAGACGTTGCTCACACCGCCGCTGACCAGCACGTGCGGCAGGCTCTCCTTGATCCGCGTTGTCGCCTCGATGTAATCCACGGCGTAGTTGTTGTGCTCCTCGATCCCGGTCGCAATGGCGAAGATATTGGGATCGAAGATGATGTCTTCCGGCGGGAAGCCCACCTGTTCGGTGAGGATCCGATAGGCGCGACGGCAGATCTCGACCTTCCGCTCCGCGGTGTCGGCCTGCCCCTGCTCGTCGAACGCCATCACGATCACGGCGGCACCGTAGCGCCGCACCAGGGTGGCCTGCCGGACGAACGCTTCCTCCCCCTCCTTCAGGCTGATGGAGTTGACCACGCCCTTCCCTTGCACGCACTTGAGTCCGGCCTCGATGACCGACCACTTGGACGAGTCGATGACCACCGGCACCCGGCTGATATCCGGCTCCGCGGCGATGAGCTGGAGAAAGGTCGTCATCGCCTCCTGGGAGTCGAGCATCCCCTCGTCCATGTTGACGTCCAGCATCTGGGCGCCGCTCTCCACCTGCTGCCGGGCGATCTCCAGACCAGCCTCGTACTCGCCCGCCAAAACGAGCTTGGCGAACTTCCGCGACCCGGTGACGTTGGTCCGCTCACCCACGTTCACGAAGATGCTCTCCGGGCCGATGGCCAGGGGCTCGAGTCCGCTGAGACGCAGGCGGGTAGGCGGGGAAGCGGGTAGGCGGGGAGGCAGACCAGCAACTGCTTCGGCGATGGCTTTAATGTGTGCCGGTGTGGTGCCGCAGCAGCCGCCGACCAGGTTGACCAGCCCGCTCTCGGCAAACTCGCGGAGGATACCGGCCATGTACTCCGGGCTCTCGTCATACTGCCCGAACTCGTTCGGAAGACCGGCGTTGGGGTGAGTGCTGACGAACGTGGGAGAGACCCGCGAAAGCTCCTGCACGTACTGCCGCAGGGCCTTGGCGCCCAGGGCACAGTTCAGCCCGACGCTCAAAGGGCGGCCATGTGCCACCGAGTTCCAGAAAGCCTCGGTGGTCTGACCCGAGAGGGTGCGGCCACTGGCATCGGTGATAGTTCCCGAGATCATGATCGGCACCCGGAACCCGGCGGCCGCGAAGTGTGCGTCGATGGCGAACAGCGCGGCCTTCGCATTGAGCGTGTCGAAGATGGTCTCCACCAACAGGAGGTCGGCTCCGCCGTCCAGCAACCCCCGGATCGCTTCCCCGTAGGCTGCGACGAGCTCGTCGAAGCGGATGTTCCGAAAGCCGGGGTCGTTCACATCCGGGGACAGCGACCCAGTCCGGTTGGTCGGGCCAAGCACCCCGGCGACGTATCGTGGAACGTCGGGAGCACGGCGCTCGAATTCATCCGCCACCTCTCGCGCGATTCGGGCAGAGGCGTGATTCAGCTCGTAAACCAGATCCTCCATCCCGTAATCCGCCATCGAAACGGCGGTCGAGTTGAAGGAGTTGGTCTCGAGGATGTCCGCGCCCGCCTCCAGGTACGCGGAGTGGATCGCACGGATGATGGATGGCTGAGTCAGGGAGAGGAGGTCGTTGTTCCCCTTGAGATCGCGGCCCCAGGTGGCAAAGCGGTCTCCCCGATAGTCCTGCTCTCCCAAGCCGTAGCTCTGGATCATGGTGCCCATCGCCCCGTCCAGCACCAGGATCCGCCGCGCGAGCAGCGGCTCGAGCTCGGCGAGCCTGGATTCACGGGTGCGACTGCGCACCGCGGATGGACGAGGGGCTACTGTGGTCACCGGACCTCCAAAATCAAAAACCCTGGGGCCAAAACGCCTCAGGGGGAGCGTTTTAGCGAGTTATTTAACGTGGCCGCAATCGCGCAAATCGCCACGGGATCAGTTGTTAGACCGCTGAAAAGTAACCGTTTTTTAGTTGAGAGTCTAGAGTCGAGGGTCTAGGGTCAACGAATGAGCGCTTCATTGGCTGCGCCATCTACATGCACTTCAAGCAGAGCACGATTCCGTTCTTTATCGGCCGGATCGGCAGCGGTGATCGCTCCACGGGGCTGACTCTCGACTCTAGACTCTAGACCTCTCACAACATCCCCCGCACAAACCCCCGAACCACGTACAAGACCAGCCACGCCACCATCGGACTGAAATCGATGATCCCCATCGGCGGGAGAATCCGCCGGATCGGCTCGATTAGCCAGTTCGTCAGCGCGTACGCGGGCCGCATCCACCGATTGTAGGGTCCCATGCCGAGCCAGGACCCGATGACCCGGATGAGGATTGCCGCCATCAGCACGGTGAAGACGGCATCCACCAGGACCCGGACCCAGACACGTGGCCCTCCATCGGCAAGCAGCACGAGGCCTGTGGCGGTTCCAATCAGCCAGCTGGTCAGGCTCAGCAGCAGCAAGCCGGCCCCGATGACAATAGCCAGCAGCCACAGCGGCGCGTTCTGCGGACTGCCGCCGAACCGGATGATCCTGCGCTCCAGAGGCAGGAGTAGGGGGTCGCTGACCCTTCGCAGGAAGCGCGCCCAGGCGCCAAACGGGTTGATGCGCTGGCTGCGCGCTGCCCCGTGGGTCAGCGCCACCAGCGAGGCGTAGGCCAGGGCCACGATGACGATGATTCGAACCGCAAAGTCGAGTACCGCGAAGAAGGCCATGAGGCGTCGGGGCCGGCACTCAACGTTCCGGCGGCTCTCCTATTTCGATTGGACGTTGGGCGCCGGATCTTGCGGTGCACATGAGAGTGAAGCGTCCGCCATTCACTGACGCCTCTACCAGAACCTGGCTGTCACCGCGGCAGGAGAGAATCTCCCTCTTTTCCGGTCGGCGGTAGGCTACGGTCACCACGGGCTCGCGCTGAACGTTCACGAGTCGGCGGACCGTCGTCGTAGTGAGGCTTTCAATTCCCATCTGGCGGAGATTAGCGGCGGGTCGTCCCCGGTGCGATGCGCGGTAGGCAACGGCTCGGTCGACTAGATCGAGGATGTCCAGGCCGAGCGTGCGGGCGTCCTGCTGATCGGGCGAAAGGTCGCTACCATCGTCGGTCACGCGAGGCTTCGCGTCCGCTCCCGGGCCACACCCGGCGGCCACACAGGCCAGGCCGAGGGTGAGGAGCCATGCAGCCCGACAGATCATTCCATTGCGAATTCGCGGTTGAACACAACCTCGAAGCTGAAGGTCTTGCCCTTGCTCTTGGTCTCCATGTGATCGGCGATCCGCTTCAGACGCGCCGGAATTCCGAGGATCTTCTCCTGCGCCTTCCGGCCCAGCTCACCTAAACCGTCCAGGCTCTCGATCTTCCAGTAGCGGATCTGCTCCTGGACAATCCGCAGGTAGTCCCGGGGACCGTAGATACCCGCCCGGCGAATGACGTCGGCCAGCTCCTTGAATCCCGGCATGGTGACGCCAGGCATGTCGATAGCCGGCAGGATGAACGATGCCGAATGAAGAGCCTGGTCGGGATCACGCTTCAGGATTTCCTCGAACACGGTGCGGTAGAAGGTGTAGTGACGCGCTTCCTCCTTGGCCACCTGGCTGAGGATGACGCCGAGCCGCGGCTCATACTCCGCCACGATCTTTCCCGTCTCGCTGTGGGAGAACTGGGTAGCGCGCTCCTGCACCGTGGTGTAAGCAAACACCCGGTAGGGGTCCCGGTCCCAACTGGGATGGAAGCCGGCGCGGAGATACTCGAACTGCATCTCCTCCAGCTTCCGCTGTTGCAGCAGATTGGTGTCCCGGGCGTAATCGTGAAGCACCTGTCCGTGCCGGTCCTCCTCCGCAGTCCACAGGTTGTTCCAGCTTCTCCAGAAGCTTTCGTCTCCCAGGTAGACCGCCAGAAGCCGGTGAAAATGCGGGAGACCTTCTTCAGTCAGGAGATTCAACGCGAGTGCAGCACGGGCATGATCGGGTATTCCAGCGGCCTGGCTGCGGAGTGTGGCCAGGTGGGTCTCGGGGCATTCATCGGGGCCCGGTCCTATCAGGTCCACCGGGAACCAGAGCTCCCGCTTGCGCTCGTGCGCCTCCATCAGCTCCTTGACCTTTTCTTCCAGGTCTTGGAGTACCTCGATTTTCGAGATGATCTCGCGCGTGGGTTCGGTGGCGATGCCCATGAGTACCCTAGGACAACCGGGAAGCCTGCCATGTGGGACAGGACCAGCCCCTAAAGATAGTGTCGCTGGTACTGCCAGTGCTACTCGGGGGGTTTTCCGAGCTAGGAGCCTGCCGGCCCCAAGTGCTTCTCCATGAGGGACCAGGTGCGCCGGCCCAAGTACCCATTGCGTTGGAAGATGCGGCGCCAGCCTAGGGCCGCCAGGAGTCCCTCTGCGCGGGGGTCTTCGGTCCAGAACTCGGCCAGGTGGGCCCCGGACTCGGTGGCGCGTTCCTCGAAGGCGGAAAGCAGGCGGTGCGCGTGGCCCCGGTGGCGTTCCTGGGGCAGGACGACGACGTCAACCAGGTGGGCAACCCCAGCCCGGAGCCAGAACCGGAGTCCCCCGATCCAGTCTCCTATTTCGTTGCTCAAAATGAGATAGCGTTCGTCGAGGGCGCTGGACCAGCCTCCCGGGTCCTCCTCCTGCTGCTCCAGGATCTCGGAGAACCACGCGGCGAAGTCCTCGTCCTGCTCCATGTCTCGAATCGTCAGCTCGCTCATCTGCCACCTTCCCCGATGGGAGACTCCCATCCCTTCGTCAGCAACACTAATGCCAAAGCCGCGGTTCCTGTCTGTGAAGGTGATCACCACTTGGGGGAGCCACGCCACACAGGAGTGGTGAGGCGACTTCCATTTGCCTTGGACTTCTGCGAGGCTAATCTTGAGGCAGGGACGCGCGGTGCGTCCCGTACTCAACCGAGGCTGGTCCATGACAACTGCAACCGCTCAACCGGCTCGTCCCGTAATCGTACAATGTCCTTTCTGCTCGGCAGCGAACCGGGTGGATTTGACGCGCCTCGCATCCGGACCGAAGTGTGCCAAATGTGGTAAACCGCTCCGGCTCGACCGGCCCCAGAAAGTGACCGACAAGGACTTCGATCGAACGATAGCAGGGTCGAGCGTTCCAGTGCTGGTCGACTTCTATGCCGACTGGTGTGGCCCGTGCAAGGCCATGGCGCCTACGCTGGATGAGCTTGCCCACAAACGTGCCGGAGAGGCGCTGGTAGTCAAGCTCGATACAGAGGCCAACCCTCTTACCGCTTCGCGCTTCGGGATCAGGGGAATCCCTACCACCATCGCCTTCGTGGGTGGGAAGGAAAAGGGCCGGCATGTCGGTCTCGCGGATCTGAAGGTGCTGGAGGGGCTCGTCAGCCCTTGAGCCGCGGGTGTCTCTCGTCATCTCAGCCCGACTGCCACAGCCAGGGCAAGGGCGAGTGCGGCTAACAGCATGAGTCCCGCACACAGCGGAACCACGAACCTGAGCCAGTCTTCGTAGCGCACGCCTGCCGCCGCCAGCATTGCCATCAGGGCTCCATTGGTCGGAGTGACCATCTCGCACAGTCCAGCTCCATACTGGTAGGCTAGAACGGTGACCTGACGGGAGAGCCCCATCAGATCCGAGAGGGGCACCAGCAGCGGCAAGGTGAGCACCGCCTGACTGCTGGTGCTCGGGACCGGAACGTGGATCACGCCCTGCACCACCATCATGCCCAGCGCTGCTAGCGTCGTGGGGAGCCCGGCGATCGGCGTGAACAGACCGTGGACGATGGTGTCCACGATTTGACCCTCGTTGAGCACCACGTAAATCGCGCGGGCAAACCCAACCAGGAGCGCCGCCAGGGTCATCGATTTGAACCCATCCGTGAAGGCCTCGGTAGTACCGCCCACCCCCAAGCGTCCGAGCAAACCGGCCAGCACCCCAACCGCAAAGAAGAGCGCGGCGAGCTCGTTGAACTCCCAGCCAAGACGCTGGGCGCCGTAGATGTAGATGGCGAATGACGCGAGGATCGCAAGGAGAATCGTGAGATCGCGCCCGCTCAGAGGGGCCCGCGCCTCTGGCCCTGAGGCCTCGGGGGCGACGCGGGTTCGCCTGGCGTAGTACATCGTGCCCAGGATCCAGAGGCCCAGCGCCGGAAGGAGGAAGGCCAGGCGGAATCCGAGACCCGAGGCCGGCGGGAGCTCGGCGACCTTCTGGGCAATGATCACCTGAAACGGGTTGACCGGACTGAATGCCGCCCCGACTGCGGCCGCACCCAGGCTCATCGCCACCGCCGTGACCGGAGTGAAGCCCAGCTGGCGGACCAGCAAGAGCAACACGGGCACAAAGGCGATGAGCTCTTCCTGCATCTGCATCATGACCCCGCCCAGACTGAACGCGATGCTGGCGACGGGAATCACGAGAATGCCTCGGCGCTTCATCCGGCGGACCAGGCCATGTACCAGCCGGACAAACGTGCCGGTCCGCTCGACTACGGTGAAGGCCCCACCGATCAGAAAGATCAGCCCGATCACGGAGGCTGCGTCCACGATTCCCTTGGGTATCGCGACCAGGGCCTGGAACGGATCGACCGGTTGCTGCTCCACGTGCCGGTAGGTACCAGGCACGACCACGCTCCGGCCGGTTGCCTTGTCTTCGCGTCGCTCGTAAGTGCCGGCGGGCAGCACCCAGGTAAGGGCGGCCGCGACCAGCACGCAGCCGACCAGGAGGGCGAGGGGGTGGGGGAAGCGGCTCTTCACAGACTCCGACACTCCTGGCTGACAGGAGGAATCCGGCCGCAGCGGATCGACTCGTCCATACCCTGGGCCAGGGGACCACAGGCGGCCGTCTGCGCCTCGCGGGTGGCGTCAGTCTCGGATGCCGCCGATGCGGTGGCCGTGTTCCTGGCCTTCCCGAAGGCGACCGTGACGGTGCACTCGACCTGCTGGGAGCCGAGGGTGGTCCAGAGCAGGAAGCCGGCAAAGGTGAGCACGACGAGCAGGGTCAAGAGCTTTCCTCGCTTGGTCACTTCCGTCTCCTGGCAACTAGAGGGCGTGGTAGGGCGGGGGCTGGGAACCGGGCACCGATCATCGCTGTTCCCGAGGAAGCACCCGCGAAAGGCTTTGGTGAAGGTGAAACGCAATGATATGTGAAGAAGTGCTGATCAGACTCTGGGAATATCTGGACGAGGAGCTGGCTTCGGAAGAGGCGGCTGCGGTGGCGTTACACCTCCATGATTGCCGCCGGTGTCATCCGGCGTACTGCTGCGATCGGGCTTTCCTGGAGCTGCTGGCCCGGCAGCGGGCCCGGTATTCGGCACCGGGTATCCTGGTTGCCTCTATTCGCGCACGACTGCGACTTCTTCCTCGATCCATCTGAGATAGTAGGCGTCGCCATCCCCGATTGGGATGGTCACGATCTCCGGTACCGAGCCTTCGTGGTCTTAAGGTTGCAATACCACTCCGTGGCCCGCTCGATAGGGGGTTCTCTTGGCCCGCGGGTTATATTTGCCGGTCGACTAGCGGGCGGAACCAGAGCCCGATTCTGCGGGCAGCCCCCCGGTCTCGGCGCCTCGCTTTCCGTCGTCGATTGGCGTGACCATCGTCAGCCAGTTGCTTTTGAAGTGAATTGTCAGCCGAAAACCGAGGGGATCGGCCCCGACGTCCCTCACGTCAGGCAGGGTTCGGGCGTACCTCACAGCCGTGTCGGCGCGTTTGATCAGGTCTTCAGGGGTCGAGCCGCCATGGGCATGGCCGTACTCGCGGGCGATGGCCACCTCCTGTGCCTGCTCTCGTCCGTAGCGCGCGAATCTGTCAGCTGGAATCAATCCCGCCTGGTTGGTAAGGCGGGATTCGAGGTCATAGGCCCGGCACGACGCCAGCGACACCACCAGCACCACAACGGCAAAGGATCGTCTCATCACACATCCCCGAGCTGAGGTCAGTACCCAAGCCGACAGCTCCACGCCCGAAGGTAAACCCTCGGATG
>JBDTUV010000065.1:0-9604 GCA_040007575.1 Gemmatimonadales bacterium | reverse complement strand
GCGCGCTGCCATCATATGCGATGATCTCCGATCGCTGGATGCCGTCGAGATAGGCCAGAGACCCGGGCCATCCTTCTGCCACGCCAATCGGGATCATCTGCAAGGACGTCCCCTCGACCACGCGCGCGAGCCTGATGCAGGCCTCTTCGGCGCGGCCGGCACTGGCCTCGGGAACCACGCTGGCGGGCGTGAGGCCCTTGGCCCGAACGGCACGGCGGATGGAGTCGAGATTCATGGCGTACTCCCTCGTGCAGGATGCGGTCACTATGGCTTGCTACAGCTAGGTTCGTCGTCAGTGTGAAAAGGGGGCGTCGGATTTCTTTTTGGAGGCAAGCAGAAGCTAACTGGTTATGGAGCAACCCATCCAGCACCTTGTAGTTAGCCGACCCCTGCCTGACGCTTTCCCCTCCCGACGCCGGGCTTCGAAGGCACCGAACTTGCTACCCGGTAACATGCGCTCGCCTTGAATCCCCATTCACCGATTGAAATGCAAAGCTCCGGATTCGAATTAGCCAGGCGGTCCCTTCAGTTTGTCCTTCCCTACCGTCGTACGCTGACCGGCGTGGTGTCGCTCGCGTTGGTGCTCGCGGCGCTGAGCGCGGTCGACCCGCTGCTGATGAAATACCTCTTCGATGCCCTGGAGCATGGGGCGGGAATGGCCACGCTTGGGAAGATCGTGTCCGGTCTAGTCGCGCTGGAGCTCGCCCGAGCCGGCCTCCAGGCGTGGCTCGGCGTCCTGAGCTGGGATGTCAGGCTGGGGGTGGACTACACCATGCGAGAGCACGTCATGAGCAAGCTCAACTCGCTCCCGATGTCGTTCCACCAGGGCGAGACCATCGGCGCCACCATGAACCGGATCAACGCGGGGATTGCCGGATGCGTCACGGCGTTCTGTGAGACCGCGTTCAACTTCCTGCCCACGCTGCTCTATCTGGTGCTCTCCGTCGCGGCGATGCTCCGCATGGAATGGCGGCTGGCAGTCGTCGTCATGGTGATCGCGCCGATTCCGGCCCTGATCGGAGCCTGGGCCGCGCCCGAACAGATGCACCGGGAGCGCCGCCTGGTCGAGCGCTGGAATTCGATCTATGGCCGCTTCAATGAGGTGCTGGCCGGCATGATGACGGTGAAGGGATTCGCCATGGAGGAAGAGGAGAAGCGCCGCTTCATGCAGGGCGTGCGGGAGGGGAACGAAGTGGTACGCCGGGGTGTGCGCACCGACAACCTGACCGGCACCTTTCGCACCCTGGCGGCCACCGCCGCCCGCCTCATCGCTCTGGCGATCGGTGGCTACCTGATATCCCGGGGCGAGATGACCGTGGGAACGCTGCTGGCGTTTCTGGGCTATATCGGCGGGCTCTTCGGTCCGGTCCAGGGCCTCACCAATACCTACCAGACGCTGCGCAAGGCCACGGTCTCATTGGAGGCCATCTTCAACATCCTGGACGCGGACGATGTCGTTGCCGATACTCCGGGCGCGTCCGACCTCCGGCCGATCCGGGGCGAGGTAGAATTCCGCCGGGTGAGCTTCGGCTACCATCCGGGCTCGGCGGTCCTGAAAGACATCAGCATCACTGCACGGCCGGGCGAGACGATCGCGCTGATCGGCCCCAGCGGATGCGGCAAGACCACCCTCTCCGCTCTGCTCCAACGGTTCTACAGCGTCACCGAAGGAGCCATCACGGTCGACGGCGTGGACATCCGCCATATGACCCAACACTCCCTGCGCAGTCAGATCGGCGTGGTGTTCCAGGATGCCCATCTGTTCAACGACACCGTGCGGGCCAATATCGCCTATGGCAGGCCAGAGGCGACTCAGGCAGAAATCGAGGCCGCGGCCAGGGCGGCTCACGCTCACGACTTCATTATGGCGCTGCCCCAGGGCTATGACACCGTGGTGCTGGAGCGGGGCAGCCGCCTCTCCGGCGGTCAGCGGCAACGGGTCGCCATCGCGCGCGCGCTGCTGAAGAACCCTCCGATTCTAATCCTCGATGAGCCCACGTCGGCGCTCGACACGGAATCCGAGCACCTGATCCAGCGCGCGCTCAAGACGCTGCTACGCGGCCGGACCGCGTTTGTCATCGCCCACCGCCTCTCGACAGTGCGGGACGCGGACCGGATCGTGGTGATCAAGGATGGGCAGATTGCGGAGGCCGGCAACCACACAGAGCTACTGGCGAAGGGCGGCTACTACTCTGCGCTGGTGTCGCGCCAGCTGAGGGGATTTTTGGAGGAATCGGACCAGGCCGCGTAGGCCCGCTTAATCGTCTTCCAGCGGCTGGAAGGCCGGCACGTTGGTCAGCCAGAACCCGGCCAGCCCACCATGCTGATCCACTTCGACGTAGAAGTTGTCGGCCGCCCGGACCCCTTCGACCGGTCTCTTAGGCCCGATCTGCAAGTGGAAGACGCTTTCCGTCGCATTGGTCTGCACCGACAGTGTGGTGTCCACCTCGACCGACGCCACGCCGGGCCGGGATGGACGGGCGGGCAGAACCACGCGGCCGTCGGTCAGCTTGGCCGGCACCTTGAGCTCGGCAACGGAGATGACCTCGGGCCACACCACTACATCGAGCCCGCAGATCACTCCGTTGTTGACGTCCAGCACGGCGACCGAGCCCTCGGCATCGGTCAGCTCGACCGAGCCGGTGAGGCCCCCGCTCTTTCGATTGCCCTTGAAGGCCCCCGAGAGAATGTCGGTCTCAGGATCCCACCGCCAGTTGACCGATGGCAGTGCCCCGCTCAGCGGCTCGATCCGGGCATCCATGCTCATTGCACCCGCCTCAGGCCGCGCGGGCGGATGCGAGGCGCTGGATGAAACGCAGGACCCGGTCCAGCGCCTTCTCCAGGTCGCCATCGGATACCGAGTAGCTCAGCCGCACCCAGCGGTCGTCGCCAAAGGCGGCCCCCGGAACCAGCGCGATACCCTCCCGCTTCATGAGCTGCTCGCAGAAGCTCTGACCGGTCACTGGATCGGTCTCGCGGATGCCGTCCACCCGGAAGAAAAAGTAGAAGGCACCGTGCGGCTCGACGAACTCGATGCCGGGGGCCTCGCTGCGAAAGCGGTCCACCAGGTAGTCACGGCGGCGGCGGAACGCGGCTACCATGCGACTGACTTCGGCGTCCACCCGCTCGTCGGTGAACGCGGTGGCGGCAGCCCACTGGGCCGGATGATTGGCGCCGGTGGTGGTGTGAGACTGGAGCGCCGCCATGGCCTTGGTGAGGTGGGAGGGCGCCAGTGCGGCTCCAATTCGCCATCCGGTCATTGCGTACGCCTTGCTCGCGCCGTAGATGATGACGGTGCGCTCGAGCAGCTCGTCGGGCAGATCCAGCAACGAGGGAGCCGGACCGGGGCCGTAGTTGATGCGGCGGTAGATCTCATCCGAAATGATCCATACGTCATTCTTGCGGGCCCACTCGGCAATCGCCTTCAGCTCGGCGAGGGTGTACACCGCGCCGGTGGGGTTGCAGGGAGAACAGAGAATGAGTCCGCGTGTGAGCTTATGGCTCGCCCGGTCCAGGTCCTTCACGCTGACCTTGAGGCCCCATTCCTGGTCGCCGGGCACCAGAACCGGCTCGGCCCGAGTGAGATGGACGATCTGGGGGTACGAGACCCAGGCGGGCGAGGGAATCAGGACCCGGTCCCTGGGGCCGAAGAGGGTGAAGCAGGCGTTGAAGATCGACTGTTTCGATCCCGAGCTCACGATGATGTTATCAGGATTGACCGCCCGGCCGCCCGACATGATCGAGAGCTGATTGGCGATTCCGGCCCGAAGCTCTGCGATGCCGACGTTGGGAGGATACCGCGTCATCCCCTTCTGAATCGCCTGGATTCCCGCCTGCGCGGCAGAGGCCGGCGTGTCGAAGTCCGGCTCGCCAACGCCGAGGTCCAGTACGTCTTCTCCGGCGGCCTTGCGGCGCTTGGCCTCATTGCTTATCGCGACCGTCTCCGAGGCCTTGAGGTGCTGGACGTTCAGCGACAAAGGATCAGGCATGGGGGGAAAGCTTTGTCGCCGGCTCAGCGATGTCAACGGCAGCGCGGGGGGTTTCACGCGCCCCTTGGACGGCCTCTCTCGGGAGCTTAGCTTCGACGGACGCAGCATCAATGCATCTGCCCAGCGGAGACCAGTTGCCTTCCTTTCAAGACCTCCATCTCAAGCCGCCCATAGCCGCGGCCCTCGAACGACTCGGCTGGAATGCGGAGGATCCCGGTGCCCGGGACACGGCCCCCACCGCCGCACGGGGCAACAACCTGGTGGCATCGACTCCGCCGGTCCCGGCATATGCCGCGCCCGCTTTGGCCGGACTGCTCAGCCGTCTGGGCGACGGGGGACGCGCGCTCCTGCTCTCACCTCCGGGCCAGCTGGACGAGTGGGGAGGCCTGGCTCACGCGCTGGCGCAGGAGGCCGGCATCCGAGTGCAGGTGGCGCACGGCACCGCGCGGGCGATGCGGCGGCTCAAGGCGGATGCGGTGGACCTGGTGATCGCCTCTCCGGCGACCGCGCTGACCCTGCTTACCCGCTCCGGGCTCAGCATGGACGCGCTCACGTCCCTCTTCCTGGCCTGGCCCGAGAGTTGGGGCGAAGAAGATAGCATCACCGCGCTGATGCAGGACCTGCCGAAGGAGACTCAGCGAGTGATCTATACCGCGGCCCCCGATCGGGTCGAGGCGCTGGTGGAGCGGTATGCCCGGAAGGCGCTGACCACCGGGGGGCAGCCTCTGGAGGGCGCGACCAGCGGACCGGTTCGGACGGTGAGCGTCCCCTGGGCGCGCCGGGTCCCCGTGCTGGCGGAGCTGGTGGAGCTGCTCGACCCGGCGTCGATGGTCATCTGGACCGCGGACAAGAGCCAGCACGCGGCGATCGCCCAGGCCGTGGCGCTGACCGAGCCCGAGCTGCGCCTGGTGACGGGCGATGCACCCGCCGCGGGGACTATCCTCGCGTTCGATCTACCCACCGCCGAGCGGCTCCAGCAGCTGGTCCAGGCCGGTGAGGTGGTGCTGCTGGTTCCGCCTGGCACCGAGAGCTACGCCGCGCGGATCGCGACCCCCCGCCGGCCACTCGCGCTTCCGGGCATCACCGACACCGTGACCGCCGCCGCGGCAGGGCAACGGGCCGCGATCGTGAGAGCCATCGAGACCGGGAAACCCGATCGCGCGCTTCTTACCCTGGCTCCACTGTTCGAGCGGCACGATCCCGCCGCGGTGGCCGCAGCGCTCTTCGAGCTGTGGGCGAATTCCAGCCCAGCAGAGGCGCCGTCTCGCGTGCCCGACATTCCGGCTACCGCAAAGGTTTTCGTTGGAGTCGGGAAGAAAGACGGCGCCACCGCCAATGATTTCGTCGCGGTGCTGACCAAGGACCTGCGGGTGGAGCGGGGGAAGATCGGGCGGATCGAGCTGCGAGAGGCCTACTCGCTCATCGAGATCCCGGCTCAGGATGCGGAGAAGGTGGCCGTGGCGCTGAATGGGGTCACCATCCGGCGACGCAAGGTAACCGCCCGGGTTGATCGGGGACCGACCCATTCCCCGCGCCGGGAAGGCAGGCCCGTGGGACGGCGGTAGGGGTTACCGCTTCTTGTTGACCTGATCCCGCAGTGCCCTGCTGGCCCTGAATGCCGGGACCATCGAGGCCTTGATGTTGACCGCTTTGCCGGTGCGCGGATCACGCCATTCTCGCGCCGCCCGTTTCCGAGCCTCGAAGCTTCCAAACCCGCTGATGGCCACCTTTCCGCCCCGCTTGAGCTCGGACGCGATAATGCCGGCGGGCGCGAAGAACAGCTCGGCGATCTCGTCGGCCTTGGCCTTGGTCAGGCCGAGTTGCTTGGCCACGGCAGCGACGAGCTCCTGCTTGTTCACACGCGCTCCTTGAGGAACGGAAGATCCGGTGGGGCGGACGAATATCGTCGCTCCGGTGAAGCGCCCGCAAGATGCCTGGAGTTTCCTGCGGGGCCCCCTACATTTGCATCCCTTACCCACCCAGCGGAGAATGGTCGATGATCTACGGGATGCACCCCGGATGGATCGAGGTCATCAGCGGCGTCATGTTCGCCGGCAAGAGCGAAGAGCTCATCCGGCGCATCCGGCGGGCTACCATTGCCCGGCGCAAGGTTCAGGTCTTCAAGTCTCATCTCGACAGCCGCTATGCCGGCCTCTACAGCGTGGCGAGTCACAACGGCACCGAGCTCGAGGCCATTCCGGTGGATTCCGCGAGCGAGATCTTCCGCCTGGTACGGCCCGACATGGAGATCGTGGCCATCGATGAGGCCCAGTTCCTGGATCCGCAGATCGTCAGCGTCTCCTCGCTGCTGGCCAGCCGGGGTATCCGGGTCATTCTGGCCGGCACCGACACCGACTTTCGGGGCGAGCCGTTCGGCTCCATGGGCGAGCTCATGGCCATCGCGGAGATGGTGGACAAGCTGCAGGCCATCTGCGTCGTCTGCGGCGACCCGGCATGCCGCAATCAGCGTCTGATAGATGGGAAGCCGGCGAGGTACGACTCGCCAACGATCATGATCGGTGGCCGCGAAAGCTACCAGGCTCGATGCAGGCATTGTCATAAAGTTCCACGCAGGGATGAAGATCAGACCGCGCTGCTCTGAAGCTCGGTTGGGAACATTTCTAACCACAAAGGACACGGAGGGATCCCTGACCCCGTTGAGATCTCCCATCGCGGAATTCGGCCACTTAGTGGTATTGTGTTGCCACTCAACCGCACCAGTTTTTCATTACCGGCATACGAATCTAGGATTCCGCGATGGGGGATCCTTGTAGGGCTATGATCCCTCCGTGTCCTTTGTGGTGAACCTCATGCTCTCTATTGCACTGACGGGTAACATTGCGGCCGGAAAGTCCACGGTCGCGGAGCTCTTCAAAGCCTGGGGTGCCACTCTCATCGACGCCGACCAGTTGGTCCGCCAGGCCCAGGCACCGGGACAGCCTGTCCTGGGGGACATCGCGGCGCGCTTTGGGGCCGAGGTGATCTCCAGTGATGGGAGCCTTGACCGGGCGGCGCTCCGGGCAAGAGTGCTGGCGGACGCGGCAGCGCTGGCCGATCTCAACTGTATCGTCCACCCGGAGGTGCACCGGCGAAGGCTGGAGCTGCTGGGCGAGGCTCGTGCCCGGGGCGATCGGATCGTCGTGAGCGACATCCCCTTGCTCTTCGAGGCGGATGATCCCGGGGCGTTCGACGCGGTGGTGCTGGTAGACGCGCCGGAGACGGTGCGGCGGGCCCGCCTCCTGGCGTCGCGGGCGCTGTCGTCAGCGGAGGTGGGCCGCATGATGGCGGCGCAACTGGCCTCGACGCCGAAGCGGGCGCGGAGCGATTACGTCATCGACAACGACGGCGATCTTGCCGCCCTCGAGCGCGCGGCTAGAGCGGTGTGGGAGGCGCTCCTGGCGCGCGCTTGACCTCTCCCTCCAGTCCGCCTATCCTCCCACGCGCCACCACATTGGGAGATCGCGGGTGTCCAACGTACCAGAGGACCTGCTCTATACCGGCGAGCACGAGTACGTCGCCCGCACAACCGACCCTCTGGTCGTGCGCATCGGCATCACCGATTACGCGCAGGGCGAGCTCGGCGACGTGATCTTCGTCGATCTGCCAAAACCGGGCACGCACCTCACCTCCCATCAGACGTTCGGTACCATCGAGGCCGTCAAAGCCGTCTCCGAGCTCTTCAGCCCGGTTGGCGGCGAGGTCGGCGAGGTCAACACCGGCCTCGAATCCGATGCCGCCCTGGTCAATCGCGATCCGTACGGCGATGGCTGGATGGTCAAGCTGCACATCAAGAGCCCCGACGAGCTCAAGGGACTCATGTCACCGAGCGAGTACCGCGCGCACATAGGGGAGTGATGAATCCACGATGAGATGCACCCGCGCCTCGAGAGCCTTGTCTCGGGGCCTTTATTTTGGAGAGGAGTAGCACCACCAGATGACCAGCGTCCTCGAACGCAAGATGATGGCCCAGACCCCCGACGTTCTCTACCCGTCCCATTTCGCGTACCGGCATATCGGCCCCCGACGAGCCGATGTGCACGAGATGCTGGAGCTGCTGGGCTACGACTCGCTCGATGCCTTCATCGACGCGGTGGTGCCGGCAGAGATCCGGCTTCACCGGCCGCTCGCGCTGCCGCCGGGGCGCAGTGAGCGGGAGGTGCTCCAGGCCCTCCGGGGCCTGGCGGGAATGAACCGCGTATTCCGCTCCTACATCGGGATGGGATACGCCGGCTGTTTCACGCCCCAGGTCATCCAGCGCAACGTACTGGAGAATCCCGGGTGGTATACGGCGTATACGCCGTATCAAGCCGAGGTCGCGCAGGGCAGGCTCGAGGCGTTGCTCAACTTCCAAACGGTGGTGTCAGACCTGACCGGACTGGAGATCGCCAACGCGTCGCTGCTCGACGAGGCCACTGCCGCCGCGGAGGCGATGAACCTCAGCCTGGCGGTCAGCGAAACGGCGGGACGGCGGGACAGCGGGACGGGTGCCCTCCGGGCGGGTGGACAGCAGGGCGGCCCTGTGTACCTGGTGGACGAGCGTTGCCATCCGCAGACAATCGCCGTGGTGCAGACCCGGGCGGAGGCCCGCGGGATCGCGGTAGTGGTGGGCGATCCAGCCGAGTTCGAGTTTGGGCCGAAGGTGATAGGCGTGCTGGTGCAATACCCCGCCACGGACGGCGAGGTGCGCGACTTTCGGTCGTTGGCGGAGCGGGCTCATGCCGCGGGGGCCCTGGTCACCGCCGCGACCGACCTCCTGAGCCTGACACTCCTCACCCCTCCCGGTGAGTGGGGCGCCGACATTGCGGTCGGCAACAGCCAGCGATTCGGGGTGCCGATGGGCTACGGCGGGCCCCATGCCGCCTTCTTTGCCACCAAGGACGCCTACAAGCGCGTGCTGCCCGGGCGCATCATCGGCGTGTCCAAGGATCGTGACGGCCGGCCGGCGCTCCGCATGGCGCTGCAGACCCGGGAGCAGCACATCAGGCGGGACAAGGCGACCAGCAACGTGTGCACCGCACAGGTGCTGCTCGCCGTCATGGCCAGCATGTATGCCGTGTACCACGGACCGTCGGGCCTTCGCCGCATCGCCGAGCGGGTGCATACCCGCACCGTGCTCCTGGCGAACGCCCTTCATCGGCTGAGATACCGTGTGGTGCACGAGGCCTACTTCGACACCATCTGCATCGAGGTCGAGGGCTGGGCGCTGCCCCGACTGCTCGACGCCGCCCGGGTGCGCAACATCAATCTCCGGCCGCTGTCGGCCACCCGGCTGTGCATCGCATTGGACGAGACGGTGACACTGGGAGACCTGGCGGACCTGATCTCGATCTTCTCGCTGAACGAGGCCCTGCCCTTCATGCTGGATGACATCGGCGTGAAGAGCGAGCGCGCCATACCGCCGGCGCTGACGCGTAAGACGTCCTTCATGGAGCACCCGGTCTTCCACCGGCATCACTCGGAAACCGAAATGCTGCGCTACATCAAGCGGCTCGAGTCCCGCGACCTGTCGCTCACTTCGGCGATGATCCCGCTCGGCTCCTGCACCCTGAAGCTGAACGCGACCACCGAGATGATGCCGGTGAGCTGGCGCGAGTTCAACCGGCTGCACCCGTTCG
>JBDTUV010000064.1:0-9731 GCA_040007575.1 Gemmatimonadales bacterium | reverse complement strand
GGGTACCCCTCGGCGTGGATGTAGGAAATTTCCTTGAGCTTGAGGGCACCCTCGAGCGCTACCGGGAAGTTCACCCCACGACCGAGGTACAGGGCATTCCGCGTGGTCCGGAGAAACCGGTCGGCCAGCAACTCGAGCTCGCTGGTGCGCTCCAGGATCTGTGCCACCTGGGCCGGCAGCTTCTGCAGCGCCTCGATGAACTGTCTGCCCTGCAGAATGCTCAGATTTCGGAGCCGGGCGATACGGAGCGAGATCAGTGCGAGCGCCGCTACCTGACTGGTGAAGGCCTTGGTGCTCGCGACGCCCACTTCGGGGCCAGCGTGCAGGTAAATGCCCCCGTCCACTTCGCGCGCGATAGTCGAGCCGACCACGTTGACCAGGCCGATGGTGCGGGCGCCACGGCGCTTGGCCTCGCGGATGGCTGCCAGGGTATCGGCGGTCTCGCCCGACTGGGAGATCCCGATGACGAGCGTGTGTGGGTCCACGACCGGGTTGCGGTAGCGGAACTCGGATGCGTACTCGACCTCGACTGGAAGCCGCGCCATCTCTTCCAGCATGTATTCGCCGATAATGCCCGAGTGCCAGGACGTCCCGCAGGCCGTGATGATGACCCGCTCGATCTTCTTGAGCTCCTCGTCGCTCAGGTTCAAGCCGCTGACGCGGGAGGTGCCCTCTTCCTCCAGCAGGTGGCCGCGCAGTGTGTTCCTGAGGCTTTCCGGCTGCTCGCAGATTTCCTTGAGCATGAAGTGGGCGTAGCCGCCCCGTTCCACCTGGGTCAAATCCCAATCGATCTGGTTGACCTCTTTGCTGATCCGGGCGGTAACCAGATTGCGCACCCGGTAGCCTTCACGGGACAGCACCGCCATCTCGCCGTCGTCCAGGTAGACCACCGACCGGGTGTACTGCAGCAGCGGCGAGGCATCCGAGGCGACAAACCATTCGTTCTCGCCGACACCCACCAGGAGCGGCGAGCCCTTCCGGGCCGCCACCAGCACATCAGGCTCCTCGGAGGAGATGAACACCAGGCCGTAGGCTCCGTCCACGTCCTTGAGCGCGGTGGCCACGGCCTCTTCCAGGTTGCCCTGATAGAGCTCGCCCACCAGATGGGCGAGCACCTCCGTATCGGTCTCCGACTTGAAAGTGTGGCCCCGCTGTTCCAGAGCCTTCCGGATTGCTCCGGAGTTCTCGATGATGCCGTTGTGGATGACGGCGATGCGGCCGGACTGATCGGTGTGGGGATGAGCGTTGGTCGTCGTCGGGGCGCCGTGCGTGGCCCAGCGGGTGTGCCCGATGCCGATGGTACCCAGCGGCATCTGCTCCTTGAGCTCGTTCTCCAGTACGGAGAGCTTGCCCGCGGCCTTCATGATCTTCAGCCCGCGGCCGTTGACTACGGCGATTCCGGCGGAGTCGTACCCGCGGTACTCGAGTCTACGGAGCCCTTCGATGAGCAGGCCCGCGGCCTGTCGCGGTCCGATGTAGCCTACAATGCCGCACATCTTCTTCCCTCAGTACAAGAGTTCTCGGCCGGTCGCCACCAATGCCTCGGCGTCGCCCACCGTCGGTGCCTCAGCGATCAGGCGTACGATCGGCTCGGTTCCCGATGGCCTCACATGCAGCCACCGGTCCCACCACGAAAGCCTTAGCCCGTCCCGCTCATCTGCAGTTGCGTCGGGAAAACGATGCCGCAGTCTGTCGTAGAGCGGGCGGAGCTCAGGTCCGCGGGGTCCCTTCGCCTTTACGATAGCATACCGGGGAGCGGCGGCGACCAGCGCAGAGAGCGTTACCCCAGTCGTCGCAAGGAGATGCAAGATCAAGGCCACCCCCAGAGGGGCGTCCCTCCCGATATGCAGTGCGGGCAACATCACGCCGCCGTTTCCTTCTCCCCCGATCAGGGCGCCCTCATCCCGAATGGCCCGAGCCACGTTCGCTTCTCCCACTGGAGCCCGGATGAACCGGGCACCCCGCGACCGTGCCGCATCCTCGACCACCAGGCTGGTGGAAAGATTGACCACAACCGTGGGAATTGTTGCCGCAGTGGTGCGTCCATCCAACACTGCCGCCACCGCGAAGGCGAGGGTGTAATCCTCCCCGATCGGCCGCCCGGTTTCGTCCACCAGCGCCAATCGGTCCACGTCAGGATCGATCGCCAGGCCGACGTCGGCCCCGGTCTCCCCCACCAGACGACTCAGGTCGCCCAGATTCTCCGGCACGGGCTCCGGCGGCCGAGGGAATAGACCATCGGTCTCCAAGTTGATCCCATGGACCTCGCAGCCGAGCCGTTCGAGCAGCGGCACGATGGCGGTTGCGCCGGCCCCCCGCACACAATCCAGTGCCACGTTGAAGCGGCGCTTCCGGATTGCGGGAATATCGATGAGGCGGAGTGCCATGATGGCGTCGAGGTGCCGGTCTATCGCCCCAGGATCCTCGCGTACCCGGCCCACGTCCGCCCAGCCGGCTCGAGGCGGTCCCCGCTCGGCTAGCTCTCGCACCACGCGCCCGGCTTCTGCATCGAGAAAGATTCCATCCGGGCCCACGAATTTCAGGGCGTTCCACTCAACCGGATTGTGGCTTGCCGTGAGAATGAGGCCGGCACCGGCATGATGGTGCTCGACCGCCAACTGCACTGTGGGCGTGGGCACGACCCCCAGGTCGATGACGTCTACCCCTACCGACATGAGCCCTGCCGCAGCCGCACGCGCGTACATCGGTCCACTGGTGCGAGTGTCGCGGCCGAGGACGACGGACGGGCGGACGGGCCGGGTACCCGCGCGGGTAGCGGCGGACGGATGGACAGAGCGCGACCAGGCGCCCAACGCGGCGGCGTAGCGCGACACCAGCTCGGGGGTGAGATCCGTTCCGACATGACCGCGGATCCCTGAGACGCTGATCATCAGGGTGTCAGACACGGAGGGCGTCTTCGGGCTCAGGTAATGGGGAGCGCCGATCCATTGCCATGAGCGCTGAGGAACGCCTCGACCACGTCAGGGTCGAAGTGTGCACCGGCACAGCGGCGCAGTTCCTGGATGGCGTCGGGTGTGCTACGAGGCTTGCGATAGGCACGGTTGGTGGTCATGGCATCGAAGGCGTCCACCACGGACACGATGCGGGCTTCCAGGGGAATCTGGTCGCCCCGGAGCGAGTCGGGGAACCCAGCGCCGTCCATCCGCTCGTGGTGCGATCGGGCCACCCGCAGGACGATCGGCGAGGAGCTGAAGAAGGGAGCCAGAATCCTCTCTCCCAGGGTGGAGTGGGTCTTGACGTGCTCGAACTCCTCCAGCGTCAGTGACCCGGGCTTGTTCAGGATCTCTTCCCTTGTCCCGATCTTCCCGATGTCGTGCAGCTCGCCACCCAGACGAAGGTCCTCCAAGGCCTCATCGGTGAAGCCCAGGCGAACCGCGGTCTTTATGGCGTACCGGCTCACCCGGCTGGAATGACCGCTGGTGTACGCATCCTTGGCTTCCAGCGCGTGGACCAGCATCTGCACGCCGTTGACGAGCGATGCGCGGTTCTTTCGGTCCAGGTCCCGCACCCGGAGCTCGAGGCTCTGCTGATAGAACCGGTTCTCCAACACCAGCCGACGTTTGTCCATCGCCTTGTCCAGCCGCGCGCGGACCTCGTCCACCATGACCGGTTTCGAGATGTAGTCCATGGCTCCCAGCTTGAGACACTCGACTGCCGTATTCACTTCTGCCATACCGGTGAGCATGATGATGGCCATATCGGGGTATCGGAGCAGGGCCTCGCGGAGGAAGGTGACCCCGTCCATCTCGGGCATGAAGATGTCCGAGATGCAGATCGGGACCTCGCCCACCCGCCTGAGGACCGCCAGGGCATCGACCCCCGAGGAGGCCTCGATGGGGGACAACCCATGCGCCGCCGTAACGCGCATGAGCACCTGCCGCACCTGCGCGTCATCGTCGACAATGAGACAGCGGGCGGTGGCGCCGTCGGTTGGGCTGGAAGTCACACTGCGAAACTAAATAAGGCCATGAACTATTGGCTATTGGCTAGGGGCTATTTCTAGTGTGGAATAGCCCAAGCCATAGCCCGTAGCTGCCGTTTGCCCTCCCTTCGCGGTTAATCTTCACCCCACTCTCTCGCCGCAGATACCGATGACACGCATTCTTCCGAAGGACCACGATCACGGCTTTGCCACCCGGTCGGTGCATGCCGGCCAGATCGTGGAGCCGCTCGCCGGCGCCGTCATGATGCCGATCTACCAGACCTCCACCTACGTGCAGGCCGGTCTCGGGAAACACCGGGGATACGAATACGGACGGACCCACAACCCGACTCGCGAGGCGCTGGAGCGAAACGTGGCCAGCCTCGAGGGTGCCACCTATGGGTTTGCCTTCGGCTCGGGGCTGGCCGCATTAGACTCGGTGCTCAAGCTGTTCAAGACCGGTGATCACATCGTCTGCGGCGAGAACGTTTACGGTGGAAGCCACCGGCTGATGGAACGGATCTACGGCAACCTGGGAATCCGGGTCACCTTCGTGGACATGCGGGACATCGGAAACATCGAGCGGGCGCTCACTCCCGCCACCCGCATGATCTACTGCGAGACTCCGACCAATCCGATGATGAACCTGACGGATCTGGCCGCGCTCGGTGATCTCACCCAGGCGCGCGGGTATCTGTACGTGGTGGATAACACCTTTGCCACCCCGTATTTCCAGCGCCCGCTCGAGCACGGAGCCGACGTCGTGCTCCACTCGACGACCAAGTACCTGAACGGCCACAGCGACATGGTGGGCGGTCTGCTGGTTACCGCGCGAGACGACCTCGCCGAGCGGCTGGGCTTCATTCAGAACGCGGCCGGCGGCGTGCCCGGACCGATGGACTGCTGGTTGGCGCTTCGAGGCATCAAGACCCTTCCGCTCCGCATGCGGCAGCACGATGCCAACGGCCGCCGGATCGCCGAGTGGCTCACCCATCAGCCCACCGTCACCAAGATCTATTATCCGGGGCTGCCGTCTCACCCACAGCATGAGCTCGCCTGCAGGCAGATGAGCGGCTTTGGGGGGATGATCTCCCTCGATCTCGGCGATCCGGAGCGGGCCCGCCGCTTCGTGGAAAAGACCCGGATCTTCGTGTTGGCCGAATCGCTAGGTGGGGTCGAGAGCCTGATCGGGCACCCGGCATCCATGACCCACGCTTCGGTTCCCCCGGCCATGCGCAAGGCCATGGGTCTGACCGACAGCCTGATTCGCTTGAGCTGCGGAGTGGAGGACACCGACGACCTGATCGCGGATCTGGACCGGGCGTTTAAGGAGAGTGAGAAGTGAGGCGCGGGAACGGCACGTCATTCCGAGCGGAGCGAGGAATCGGCCCGCCTGACATTCGGACATCGGAGCCTAACCGTTAGGCCACCCGATCCCTCGCTCCGCTCGGGATGACGCCCGGTGCGCTGACGTCTCAGCTTGAAACTGCTGCCACTGGAGCCCGTATAGCTTCGCATCTCCAACCACCGAGTCGTTCATGAGCAACACCCTTCCGGCACCGCGGGCCCGTAAGAGGTTTCCCCAGATCGCGGCCGCAAGCTGGGAGCACCCCGCTGACCGGGCGGCGCTCCAGACGCTGCGGGCGGTGCCCGGCGTTGACGAGGTGATCCGCAAGGTCCTGGCGATGCTGGGCGGCGAGCGTGGCATTCGCCTCTTGTTTCAGGGCAACGCGGTCCGAGTCGGAGCTACCCAGTTTCCCCGGCTCTGGCAACTGCACACCGAAGTCGCCGGCACGTTCGACTGGCCAACCGTACCCGAGCTCTACGTCTCGCAGACGCCGTTCTTCAATGCCGGCGCCTACGGGATCGATGCCCCCTTCATCGTTGTACACTCGGCCGCCATCGAGCTGCTGGATGAGGACGAACTCCGTGTGCTCCTAGCGCACGAGCTGGGGCATGTGATCAGCGGGCACGCGCTCTATCACACGATCGCGGCCATTCTCGCCATGATGAGCCTCGGAGCGCTTCCAATGCTGGCTGGGCTCGCGGTGCTTCCCATCCGCCTGGCCTTTCTCGAGTGGTCCCGGAAATCGGAGCTTTCGGCTGACCGCGCAGGACTGCTTGGCGGGCAGGACATCGTCGTCGCGCAGCGAATGGACATGAAGATGGCGGGCGGCGGGCGGGGCTCCGCGTTTGCCGGCCAGCTGGACGTGGATGCCTTCATGCAGCAGGCTCACGAATACGCCACCAGCAGCGAGGGGCTCGATGTCGTCTACAAGCTGCTGAGCACCCTGGCGCTGACCCATCCGATGCACACCGTTCGAGCGGCCGAGCTGCAGCGCTGGCTGGCCAGCGGGGAATACGAGCGCATCCTCCGGGGGGAGTACACCCGGCGTGGAGCCGAGGCTAAGGAGCGTCCTCTCCGTGACGACATGGCCGCGGCCGGGGCTTACTACGCCGCCGAGGCTCGGGATCTGGCCACGCAAGTGGCCGATGTCGCCCGGCGCGCGGCGGATCGTGCCCGCGAGGCGTTCCGGAACGCGCAGAAGCCGTGAGGTTGCTCGTTGTCGGAGGCGGCGGGCGGGAGCACGCGCTCTGCTGGGCGCTCCGCCGCGAAAACCCCCGGGCCGACATCTACTGCGCGCCGGGTAATCCCGGTACGGCCGAGCTCGCCACCAACCTCCCAATCCCCTCGGACGATCTGGACCGGCTGGCCGACGCGGCCGACATGCACGGCATCGACCTCACCGTGATCGGTCCCGAGGCGCCGCTGGCGCGCGGTCTGGCCGATCGGCTACGGGCGGAGGGACATCTCGTCTTCGGTCCCAGCGCCGCAGCGGCGCAGCTCGAGGCGTCCAAGGCCTTTGCCAAGGAGGTCATGTTTGCCGCCGGCGTGCCCACCGCGGCAAGCCAGAGCTTCACCGACCTCGCCTCAGCCCTGGCGTATGTCGATCGTCATCCCGAGCCGCTGGTGGTCAAGGCGTCGGGCCTCGCGGGCGGCAAGGGAGCGGTAGTCTGTACCACGCGAGCCGAGGCCAGGAAAACAGTTCGCGCCATGTTGGAGACCGACCAATTTGGCCAGGCCGGCCGGACCATCGTGATCGAGGCGTTTCTCCAAGGCGAGGAGATCTCGGTTCTGGCGCTGACCAACGGAGCTGAGGTAGAGCTCCTGCCGGTGGCGCAGGATCACAAGCGGCTACTCGAGGGAGACCAGGGCCCCAATACCGGGGGCATGGGCGCTTATAGCCCCGTGGCACTGGCAACGCCCGCCTTGCTGGAGCGGGTGAAGCGCGACGTTTTGTACCCTACGCTGGAACAGATGCAGCGGCAGAAGACGCCGTTCTCTGGCGTGCTCTACGCCGGGCTGATGATCGACGCGGACGGCACACCTTCGGTGGTGGAGTTCAACTGCCGTCTGGGCGACCCTGAAGCGCAGGTGGTGCTGCCGCTCGTGTCCGGGGGCCTCACCGATTCACTCATGATGGTGGCGGAAGGCAAGGCACCCTCGTCACTCGAGATCATCCCCCAAGCCGCAGTCACCACGGTGCTCGCGTCACGCGGATATCCGGATGCCCCTGAGACCGGGACCGCAATAGTGCTACCCCAGCGTCAGCCGGACGGGGTGACCATCTTTCATGCCGGGACCGCTCGCGGTCAGGACGGCGTGCTCCGGACGAATGGCGGAAGAGTGTTGACGGTGACTGCCGTGGCGGCGAGCTTCACGGAGGCCCAGCGACTCAGCCGGGACGCGGCAGAGGCGATTCGCTTCGAAGGAAAGATCTTTCGGCGCGACATCGGCTGGCGTGAAGCGGCGAGGCGCATCCCCCCCACCATGAAAGGAACGATCCCGGTCACTCCCTGACCACCTCTCATGCCAGAGCTTCCCGAGGTCGAAACCATCGTTCGCGATATCCGCCCCTCCCTTGTCGGCCGCCGCATTGGCCGGGTCACGCTCAGCCACGATGACGTCCTCCGTGGAGTGACCCGCCGCCGGCTGGTTCATCGTCTCAAGGGTGCCACGATCAAGGGCGTGTCTCGGCGGGCGAAGCATGCCGTGCTCGAGCTGGACAACGGTCGTCTGATCATCCAGCCGGGCATGACCGGCTCACTGATGGTCCATCGGAGGGCGCTCAAGCCCAGCGAAGCGGCGTACGCGGTATTGCGAGCCGAGCTCAACGGCGGGCGGGAGCTGGTCTATAGCGACGTCCGCCGCCTGGGAACCTTGCTCCTCCTGAACGAGAAGGAGTGGGCGAGCTACACGGCGGCAATCGGTCCCGAGCCGCTGGACGACGACTTCTCGGTCGAGCGCTTGGCCGCGGCCTTGCGAGGGAGCCGCCAGGCAATCAAGAAGGTGATCATGGACCAACGTCACCTGGCCGGAGTCGGGAACATCTACGCGAACGAGGCGCTGTTCGCCGCGGGAATAGATCCATCGAAGCCGGCGCGCCTTCTCACCCCTGACGATCAGCGACGCCTCCATGCCGAGATCCGACGTATCCTCACGGCCGCAATCGTCTCCAATGGCACGACCATTCGCGACTACCGAACCGGCACCGGGGAAGAGGGGAACTTTCAGCTCGAGCTGCTGGTGTATGGACGCGAGGGTGAGGCTTGCCACGTTTGTGGCACGCGCCTGACCGGGACCCACGCGATCGACGCCCGGACCACGGTGTTCTGCCACCGTTGCCAGAAGTGAGCTGCGGCCAGCGGGCCCAGCGGGTGGCACCGCTTCCTTCGACCGATCTCGACCAGTTGCGACGCCGGGTGCGCGCGCTCGCCGAGAACCGGCCGGCAGTCTACCAGATGTTCGACGCAACGGGCCGGGTGCTCTATGTCGGCAAGGCCAAGCGTCTCCGGACCCGGCTCCTCACCTATTTCCGGGCCAGTTACCCCGACGACAAGGCTGCCCGCATCCTCTACGCGGCCAGCGAGATTCGCTGGGACTATGTCCCCAGTGAGTTCGCCGCTTACCTGGGCGAGCTCCGCCACATCCGGAAGTTCCGGCCCTACTTCAACCACAGGGGCAACCACACCCGGCGCTCGGTGCTCATCAAGATCGCGGGCGGGCCTGCTCCCCGGGTGTACGGTGGCGGGACTGTGGCTCGGGAGGACGTACGCTGTTACGGCCCATTCCGATCGATGGCGCGAACGCTGGAAGCGGTACGCACGCTGAACGATCTGCTGGGCCTCCGGGATTGTGCCCCCTCGATGCCGGTGGTGTTTGCGGGCCAGGGCGATCTCTTCGCCGAGCCGCGGCAGGCCGGCTGCATGCGCCACCAGTTCGGATTCTGTAGCGGACCCTGTGCCGGATTTGTCGCGGAGCGGGACTACCGGCGCCGAGTGGATACTGCGATGGCGTTCCTGGAGGGTCGCACGCTTCAGCCGATCGATCGGGTGGTCACCGCGATGCAGGAAGCCTCGGGCAATGCGCAGTTCGAGCTGGCCGCGCGCTGGCGGTCGAAGTTCGAGCAGCTCGAGTGGCTGCTGGCGGCCACCAGCCGCGCACGGACCGCGATCGATCTGCTCACCTTTGTGTACCGTGATGCGGGCGACTTGGGAGACGACCGGGTGTACATCCTGAGACGGGGCGTGGTCCGGGCTTCATTTCCATACCCCGCCACCCCGATCGAGCATGAAGCGTTCAAGGCGGTGGTTGCCGAGCAGCTGCGGGAGCCCGACGCCCCGGCAGAGCCGCTGCCGCTGGACTCGATCGATGAGATCCTGTTGATGATGGCGTGGTTCCGGGCCCATCCGGATGCGCTCCGGAGGACGACTCCGCTCGAGCAGT
>JBDTUV010000063.1:0-9826 GCA_040007575.1 Gemmatimonadales bacterium | reverse complement strand
GTCTTTGCCAACCGCGAGACCCGGATGTGGTTCAAGGCGGAGGCCGAAGGCGAGTATCCCGGCCAGTGCGCCGAGTTCTGCGGTATCCAGCACGGGCGGATGGCGTACCGGATCAAGGCCTCGAAGCCGGCGGAATTCCAGGGATGGGTGGCCCACATGCAGACGCTGGGCCCCAAGCCGCCCGGCGCAGTCGGGCCGAGCCCGAAATACGCCGAGGGCGAGAAGCTTTTCACCGCTAAGGGCTGCATCGCGTGCCACTCCCTGGTTGCAGTCAACGCACCCAAGGGGATGGTGGGGCCCAATCTGGCCAACGTGGGTGCCCGCTCATATATCGCGGCCGGAACGCTCAAGAACACGGACGAGAACCTCGCCCACTGGATCCGGGATCCCCAGGGGATCAAGAAGGGTGTTCTGATGCCCAACCTGGGCGTGACCGAAGCCGAAGCCCAGGCCCTGGTGGCCTATCTGCGGGCGCACCAGTAGACAACCACGACATAAGGCTCGTATGGCAACCAGGGTTCTAGATCAGCACCAGGCGCATGTGGCCCACGGCGAGAAGACCGGGCTCTGGAGCTGGATCACGACGGTCGACCACAAGCGCATCGGGATCCTCTACGGCGCCACTGCGTTTTTCTTCTTCCTGCTGGGTGGAATCGAGGCGTTGCTGCTTCGGATTCAGCTGGGCACGGCGGAGAACACCTTCCTGTCGCCCGAGACGTACAACCAGCTGTTCACGATGCACGGCACGACGATGATCTTCCTCGCCATCATGCCGCTCTCGGCGATGTTCTTCAACTTCATGATCCCGCTGTTGATCGGCGCCCGGGACGTGGCCTTTCCCCGGCTGAACGCGTTCAGCTACTGGGTGTTCCTGCTGGGTGGCCTGTTCCTCAACGCCAGCTTCCTCTTCGGGGCGGCGCCCGATGCAGGCTGGTTCGGCTACGCCAACCTGACCTCGAAGCAGTACTCGCCCGGGCTCAACGTCGACTTCTGGATGCTGGGTCTCCAGATCCTGGGCCTCGCGTCCATGGCCGCCGCACTGAATTTCTTCGTCACCATCGTCAACCTGCGCGCGCCCGGCATGAACCTCATGCGCATGCCGATGTTCGTTTGGATGAGCTTCATCACCCAGGTACTGCTGCTGCTGGCCTTTCCGGTCATCACGGTGGCGCTGATCCTGCTCATGTACGACCGGTTCTTCGGCACCCACTTCTTCGTGCCGTCGGGTGGAGGCGATCCGCTGCTGTGGCAGCACCTCTTCTGGATCTTCGGCCATCCCGAGGTCTACATCCTGATTCTGCCGGCCTTCGGCATCGTATCCGAGGTGCTCCCGGTTTTCTCGCGGAAGCCCCTCTTCGGTTACGCGGCGATGGTTTTCTCCGGGGTCTTCATCGCGTTTCTCGGCTTCGGGGTATGGAGCCACCACATGTTCTCCACCGGTCTGGGTCCGCTGGCGGACACATTCTTCGCGCTCACCACCATGCTGATCGCGATTCCGACCGGGGTGAAGATCTTCAACTGGATCGGCACCATGTGGGGAGGATCGCTTCAGTTCCGGACACCGATGCTCTTTGCCATCGGCTTCATCGCCATGTTCATCATCGGTGGGCTCTCGGGGGTCATGCACTCATCGCCCCCGGCGGACCTGCAGCAGACCGATACCTATTTCGTGGTCGCCCACTTCCACTACGTGCTGTTCGGAGGAAGCATCTTCGGCTTGACGGCGGGCGCCTACTACTGGTGGCCCAAGATGTTCGGTCGGATGCTGAACGAGCGTCTGGGCAAGCTGCACTTCTGGCTGATGCTGGCCGGCTTCAACCTGACCTTCTTCCCGATGCACTTCGTCGGGCTGAACGGGATGCCGCGGCGGGTGTACACCTATCCCAAGGGCCTCGGATTCGAACTGCTGAATCAAGTCGAGACCGCCGGCGCGTTCCTGCTGGGCGTTTCCTTTCTCGTTTTCCTGGTCAACATATTCCTGACCTGGCGCAAGCCACGGAACGCGCCCGCCGATCCATGGAATGGGGCCACCCTGGAGTGGAGCATCCCTTCACCGCCCCCGGAGTTCAACTTCGCGGAGATCCCGACCGTACACGGCCGCGACGCGCTGTGGGAGCTGAAGCGTGAGCGTGGAGGCACCCTCCCCGAGCCCGCCCGGGTCAGTGGGGTGGGGATTCACATGCCGAACCCGTCGTACTGGCCGTTGGTCACCGCGGTCGGAATCCTGGCGTTCTTTGTATTCCTCATGCTGCTGGGGCATACCGGGATCTGGCCCGTCGTCGCGTCCTTCGGGCTCGTGTTGCTGGGAGTGTTCAAGTGGGCCTACGAACCTGCAGGATGAACCGCGTAAACGGTGAACGGTAAACGGTGAACGGGAAATAACCCGGCGCCACCCGTTCACTGTTGACTGTTTACCGTTCACGTTTTTTGGAGTAGACCTTGACAGCTCACGCCCACGCCGCCCACCTCGAGACCTCGACCGGGCTGGATAACCGGAAGGTGGCCATTTGGACGTTCATCGGGTCCGAATGCATGTTCTTCGCCACCCTGATCTCCAATTACCTGGTCAACAAAGGCCGAAGCCTGGTGGGGCCATTCCCCCATGAGCCGTGGACCTCTCCCACGGGGCAGCACTTCGAGCCCATCTTCGAGATCCCCCTGGTCACCCTGGGTACGGCGTTGCTGCTGTTCAGCTCGCTGTTCGTGGTGTTGGCTCTGAGCGGCGCGCAGCGGGGAGACCGGAAGGCGCTGATCGGCTGGCTGGCAGCCACCATTGCCTGCGGCCTGTTTTTCGTCGGGATGCAGGTGTACGAATTCACCCACTTCGTGCACGAAGGGCTCGGGTTCACCACCAACCTCTTCGGCTCGAGCTTCTACACCCTGACCGGCTTCCACGGCACCCATGTGACCATTGGAGTGCTCTGGTTGGCTACGGTCTGGAAGGATGCGTTGCGCGGCAAGCTCCCCCCACATAAGTCGCTGAACCTGGAGATGGCCGCGCTGTATTGGCACTTCGTCGACGTGGTCTGGATCATCATCTTCCCCGTCGTCTACCTCATCAAGTGAGCAGGGGACCATGGAATCCCACGTGAGCACCCAGGGGCACGCCCACCCGACTGCGAGCCTCTACTTCAAGGTCGGGCTGGTGCTCTTCGTCCTCACCGCGCTCGAGGTCGGACTCTACGAGATCACCTACGGGGAGCATACCGGAGCCCTCGGCCCGACGATCAAGCCGTTCTTCGTGCCGCTCCTGCTTCTGTTGTCGGCTGCCAAGTTCGCCCTGGTGGGGATGTTCTACATGCACCTCAAGCAGGACAGTAAGCTTTTCAGTGGAGTGTTCGTCTTCCCGCTGATCATTGCGGCGTTCATTATCGTGGCGCTGATGGTGCTTCACGCATATACCTTCGCGTTCGCGCGGTCGGGGTAATGCTCGACGAGCGACTGCGACCTACGGCTCCCTACGAGTGGAGCTGGTCGCTTCATCCCAGCGTTCTCATAGGCACCGGAATTCTCGGTGCCTTGTACTTTTATGGAATCGGGCCGCTGCGGCGGCGGCACGGTTGGCCGCCGGCCTCGCCCTGGCAAGTCCTGTCGTTCTCCATCGCTCTGGTGGTGCTGTTGGGGTCGCTCAACGGGCCGGTCCATGACCTGAGCGACTACTATCTCTTCTCCATGCACATGGTGCAGCACCTGGTGCTCACCCTGGTGTTCCCGCCGCTCCTCCTCGCCGGCATACCCGAATGGCTGCTGCGCCCACTGCTGGACAAGCGGGGCGTGCTGTGGGTCACCCGGTTCCTGACCCGCCCGTGGGTAGCGGCGCTCCTGTTCAGCGTGTCGATCGCCGTCTGGCACTTGAAACCCTTCTACGACCTCATGATGACAAGCCATGAGGTGCACATTGCCACCCACCTGATGTTCATGGTGACGGCCACGCTCATGTGGTGGCCGGTCATGAGCCCCGTCCCGGAGCTCCGCCTCCCCACCGGACCCAGCATGCTGTACCTGTTCCTGGTCGGGATTCCGATGCAGGTGGTGGCTGCGCTGATCACCTTCGCGGACGAGGTCTTGTATCCGTGGTACGTCACTGCTCCGCGCATGTGGGGGCTCTCGCCGCTCGATGACCAGCAGCTCGGCGGTCTGATCATGTGGGTTCCGGGCAATCTCTACATCTTCGGGGCGATCGGGGTGCTGTTCTTCAGGTGGGCAAGGGAGGAACAAGCGTGAGCGGTCAGCGCTCAGCGGGTCAGCGGGTCCACTAGCGAGCCCTCCCCGACAACGCAAGACAGATCCAGCCGGCAAGAAAGGCCACTCCGCCCAGCGGAGTGACCGCACCCCACCAGCGGGTTCCGGTCAGTGCCAGGATGTAGAGGCTACCAGAGAAGAGCACGGTTCCAGCCGCGAATAGCCACCCGGCCCAAACGGGCAATGCGCCTGGCCAGCGGCTTACCGCCCACGCGACGGCCAGCAGCCCCAGCGCGTGATACATCTGATAGCGGGCGGCGGTTTCGAATACCGCCAGGTACTCCGGTGTCAGTCTGGGCCTGAGCGCGTGGGCGCCGAATGCTCCTGTCGCCACAGAAACCAGCGCGGAGAGAGCGCCAATCCCGAAAAACAGCCGATCCATTCAGCTCACCGATGAGAGAGGCCTCGCGCGGCGAGCTCCTCGGGGATGGCCCGGCGATCGGCCCACCCGGCAAGTGCACCGATGGCCAGGATGAAGACGATGTCGCTCACCGCCACGGTCGTCATGCTTGGCGGCGGCGGCCCATACGTGCTGGCCAGGTACGTGCCAACCAGCAGCAGAACGACGACCAGGACCCTGCCGGCCCTGACCGGGTGACGGTGGGATCCGCGTGCCACATACAGCGCCAGGCCGGCGCCGAACACGAGAGCCTCGGCGGCCAGCGTGAGTACCGGATTGTTCCACAGGCCGAGCCCCAGTTTGATTGAGTCACTTCCCATGAGCGGCAGGTCCGGTACGTGGACCAGCACGTCCAGCGGATAATGGGAGAACACCGCCAGCCCCACCACCGCGGCCGCCTGCCAGTGCCGGCTGGTGTCCCGGGTCGGCCAGGAGTAGTAGAGTGCCGCCGCTACCACGCTCCAGGCGATGACGCCGACGAGGCTGTGCGAGATGGGATAATCCAAAAACTCGAGCGGGGTGACTGCGGTATAGCCTGGGACGATCCTCGCGCGCTCCCATCCCAGGAGGACGAAGATTCCCCAGAGCAGGTCGGGGAACTGCACCGCGATAAAAAGCGTCCCGAGCGACAGCTTGGGCTCTGCCCGCTTGAGCGCGAAGGCTATGCCGTAATGGCCTAGGAACATGGGTCGTAAGCGGGTAAGCGGGTAGGCGGGTAAGTAAGGACGTGCGTGGTGTGGATTTTCATGAACGCTCCTTGAGAGGAGATCTGAACTCCCACCGACCCCTACTCCACAGGCAGCCAACTTGCCGAAGATTTGGCTTTCCGTCCAGAGTCATGTAGCTGTGCCGTTCCGCTTACCCGCTTACCCGCTTACCCGCTTACCCGCTTACCCGCTTACCCGCTTACCCGCCTCCCAGCCACGCTCCGCCATCCACCACCATGATCGCACCGGTGATCCAGTCCCCTGCGGGGCTCGCCAGAAAAGTCACGGTCTGACCCACGTCTTCCGGTGTTCCCCAGCGGCCGAGCGGAATCGATTCCGCGGCGTACTTCTCCATGCCGAACAGATCAGGTGCATCGCTGCCGGGGGGAGTGAACGCCTTCCGGACTCCCTCGGTGGGAATCGGTCCTGGGGCGACGGCGTTGACCGTGATCTTGTCCTTGGCCCATTCGAGGGCCAGCGTGCGGGTCAGCGCGTCCACCCCGGCCTTCGCGGCCGTCGCGTGCGCCATCAGGGGCCAGCCACGATAATGCAGCGTCATCGAGATCGAGATGATCCGTCCGCCACCCTGGGCCTTGAGGAGCGGGTACGCGGCCTGGCAACAGAAGAAGGTGCCGTACAGGTCCGTTTCCACCACCGCCCGCCAGGCATTCGGTGAAAGGGTGGCGCTGGGAGCGTAGAAGTTTCCCGCCGCGTTGTTGACCAGTATGTCGAGGCGGCCGTGCTTCTCCTGCACCTGCCCGACCATTCGAGCCACCGAGTCCGGCTCCCGGACGTTGACTTCGACAGTTCCCACTTTCGCGCCGCCCGCGCGGAGACGCTCGGCCGCAGGCTCGAGATGTTCCGGCTTTCGGCTCGCGATGACCACTTCGGCGCCGGCAGCTGCCAGCGAGGCGGTGATTCCATAGCCGATTCCGGTCCCGCCCCCAGTCACCAGCGCCACCCGGCCGCTCAGGAGGTCGGGCCGGAATACGTTGAGCGGAGGTCGGCTCACGCGGGCTGTTCGCGCGAGGCGAGGCGGGCCGCGAACGCCTCCAGGCGCGAGCGGAACTCTGGGCTCTGCAGCGCCTGCAGCTGAGCCGCTCCCTCAGTGGAGAGCGCCTGCTCCAGAGCGCCGACTTCGGGCGCCCGGGTAAGACGCTTGATGCTGCGAATGCTGGAGCCGGAGCACTCGAGGAGTGCGTTCACCATGCGCCGCACAGCTGTGTCCAGGGTGGAGTCCTCGCTGACCTCCTCGACCATCCCGATCGAGAACGCCTCCATGGCCTCGAGGGTCTCGCCGGTCATCAGCATGCGCATCGCGCGTCCAACACCTACCAGCCGGGGGAGCGTGAAGGTAGATCCACCGTCGGGGACCAGACCGATCCGGGCGAACGCCGAGGTGAACGTCGCGCTGGAGCCGGCCAGGCGCATGTCACAGGCGAGAGCCAGGTCGAAGCCGAAGCCGGCGGCTGTTCCTTGCACGACGGCCAGCACTGGAATGGGGCAGCGCACGATGGCGATCACCGCGGACTGGAAATCACTCAACCCGTGCTGGAGGTCCGCCACGCTGGGGGTCGCACCGAGAGAGCGAAGCCAATGCAGGTCCAGTCCGGCGCAGAAGTGGCCGCCGGCACCCGACAGCAGGATCACCCGGGCCTCTCCGCCTTCCTCCACTTGCTCGATTTCTTGCGCCAGGCCGCGCGCCAGGCCCGGCGTCAGCGCGTTTCGCCGGGCCGGGCGGTTGATCGTGAGGCGGTGGATCGGCCCATCGGCCTCTGATACCAGCTCCGACATGTGGATCCCGCTCCTCGGTGGACGGTAGGGATTCTCCGACCTTACCCGCTGCCCGGATCAGGCTAGTATTATACGAAGAAGCCAGAGATCCTACCTGCGGCTCCCCCGCCGTCTCTCAAGCCTCGGCTTCCACCTGCTAACAGTGATAAGTCCCAACGTCAGGGCACCCCAACAGGTCACCGGCCCGCAGCTGCGCTGCGCACTGGTCGTGGATGACGAGCCCACCATTCGGAGCGCGGTGGCTCGCTATCTCCAGCGGCGCGGCTGGCAGGCGGATGTAGCCGAGGACGGGAGGGCCGCCTTGGCCAAGCTGGACCGCGCCTCTCCCGGCGGCTACCAGGTGGTGATCTCGGATCTTCGCATGCCCCACTGCTCTGGCGATCAGCTGCACGATTGGCTGGCGGAGCACCGTCCCGACCTGTTCCAGCGGCTCATTCTTACCACTGGCGACCTCGCCTCACCGTCCCTGAGCGAATTCCTCATCCGTACGCCCAGACCGGTCATCGAGAAGCCGTTCGAGCTGGCGGAACTGGCGCGGATGATCGAGGCGGTGCTGCAGGGGCGGTAGCCGGCTACTTCTCTTCCGGCACTGCCATCCCCATGGCGTGATAGCCGTTGTCCACGTACACCACGCTCCCGGTGATCGCCCGGGCCAGCGGGCTGCTCAGAAATGCAGCCGTGCTTCCCACGTCTGCGGCATCGATGGGCCGGGGCAGGGGAGAGTTGCTGGCGGTGTACTTGATCATCGTGTCGATGAAGCCGATGGCGCTCGCGGCCCTCGATGCCCACGGTCCGGCGGAGATGGCGTTGACCCGCACTCCCCAACGGCGGCCTGCCTCAAAGGCAAGCGTCCGGGTGTCGGCCTCGAGCGCCGCCTTTGCCGAGGACATGCCGCCGCCGTACCCGGGAATGACCCGCTCACCGGCCATGTAAGTCAGCGAGAGAAACGAGCCCCCCTGGCGCATCAGGGGCGAGAGGTGCCGCACCAGGGACAAGTTGCTGTAGGCGCTCACGCTGATCGCGGAGAGGTAGCCCTGCCGCGAGGTGTCCACCAGCGGCGACCTCACCTCGGGTGCATTCGCCAGGCTGTGGATCACCACGTCCAGACCGGACTCGCCGAAGTCCTTGCGGATGCGTTCCGTCATTCCCTGGATGCTGAAGTCGCCCACTTCCTTGTAGCGCTTGTTCTCCCGCACCTCCGCCGGCGCCTCGGCCAGCGTGTCGAAGGCCGCGTCCAACGGATAGACCCGCTCGAACTCGAGCTTGCGGCCATCCGACAGCCGCATCGATTCCTCCATCTTCCCGCGCTCGAGCAGCTTGGTGAATATGCCTAGCGCCGGTGGCCAGCTGCCGAGGCAGATCGTGGCGCCGGCCTCGGCCAGGGACTTGGCTATGGCGAATCCAAATCCACCGTCGTCCGAGACGCCGGCGACAAGGGCGCGCTTTCCGGTCAGGTCGATTGGCAGCATGCGGTGGGGTCCTCGTCCGGTAGAGTCCGCGGGAATGTAGCGGACAGCCGGACAGGCGGACAGGCGGTAGGGTGAAGCCTACTCCTCCCGTAACACTTCCAGCGGAGCTCGGCGGACGACGTCGCGGCTGTTCGCCAGGCCTACGATCACGGTGAGCGCCACGACCATCAGCGCGAGCGAGCTCATCTCGAGCACCGGGAGTGTGAAGCTGCCCTCGAACACGAATCGGGCGATGGCCCATCCGGCACCGGCGGCCAAAACGAGCGCGACAGCGGATGCCAGCAAGCCGAGCGAGAGATACTCGGCCAGCACGATCCGAAAGACCTGCCTCCGTGTTGCGCCCAGAGTCCGGAGGAGGGCCCCCTCCCGGACCCGCTGAAAGCGGCTGGTGGCGAGCGCCCCCACGAGCACCAGCACTCCGACTCCCAAGCTGAAGAGAGCCATGAAGCGGATAGCCAGCACCACCCGCTCCACCAGGCGCTCGAGTGCCTCCTGCAGCAACGACAAATCCAGCGTGGAGACGTTCCCGAAGCGCTCGGCCAACAGGCGCTGGAACCGTCCCCGGGCGGCCGCGTCCGGAACTCGAGTGAGGGTCACGAAGCTCTGAGGGGCGCTCTCCAGCGTTCCCGGCGCGAATACCACGAAGAAGTTCGGCTCGAACCGAGCCCAGTCCACCTCGCGCAGACTCCCCACACGGGTTGTTATCGGAACCCCCTGCACATCCCACACGATTTCGTCGCCAATGGTCACGCCAAGCTCACCGGCTAGGCCGCGCTCTACCGAAATCCGTGGCGGCGTCTGCCCTGCCTGGAACCAGGCACCCTCGACCACGCGCTCCGATGGGACAACCGAGTGGCGATAGGTGGACCGGTACTCTCGCCGAACAGCCCACGCATTCGAGGGGCCATCCTGTTCCTCCCCCGGGCTGCCCGCGAGCAGCTCAGTGACAGGACGGTCTTTTATCGAGCGAATCCGCATGGGGACGATCGGTGTGGGCTGAGTGCCGGGCAGCCCCGCCTCATGCAGCGCGCGCTCGACCGCAGGAAGTTGATCTGGTTGGATGTCGAAGAGAACCAGGTTGGGACGCGCCGGCCCCCCGGTGAGCCTCAGCTGGCTAAGGAGGTTGTGCTGGACCAGATAGAGTGTGCCGAGCAGGAAAGCGCCAAACCCGATGGCCAGCACCAGCGTGACCGTTTGATTGGCGGGGCGATGCA